>JAKLEG010000717.1 GCA_022703175.1 Myxococcota bacterium
CTGTAACGTAAGCCGTCGTTCAGTTGGCACCCGCGTCAGACGCAAGCGATAGTCGACACCACGTTCGCGCACCGTCGCACTCATCTCGACGCCAGGCAGAGCTTCACGCCAAAGCACGCGAGAAAATGTTGGCACGTCCATCTGCCACGTCGAAGGTGCACCCACCAACCGATGCACCACGGCATGACGGAGCTCGCCGGACTCAGGTGTCACCAAATCCGCGTTCCAAAGACTCCACGTCAGCTGAGAGGAATCAGGCGCTGAAGCCCGCAGGCGCAGCGAAATGCCCTGGGCGTCAAAGGTGATCGCGGCGGTTTGACTACGCGCGACAAAGCCTGACGACGAGTCCGACGCCCACGTGATGAGCGGATCGCGCTCGTGTGCTTGAAGTCTCGCAGGTGCATCGCAGGCTGCGCACCCGAAAAAAGCCGCCACGACCCAAGCCGCCATACCTGCCGAACACCGATACTTGGATTGCGCTAACGCCACATACCCGCGAGCGTGAGCGCAGGATCTGGTCATGAGCACGGTTTCACCATGTCCAGGAGCATCGAGTTGGTAACGTAGTAGAAAACCACCTGACCAAACCTAATGCAGTCGCCGCTCTTGAGGGTGACGGGTGCATGCGGCTGCAGCTGTCGCCGATTCACGAACGTACCATTGGAGCTACCGACATCTTCTAGACTGACCGTACCGTCGGAGTAGTCGATAGCAAAATGAGCGTGCACCGTAGAGGTCGCCGGGTCGTTCACAACGATATCCGTCGTGGTGGCCCGCCCTACGGTGATATTGTCCCACATGCTTTCGGGTTTCTTACGCAGCGGCACCACCAACGAGGCGGCGCCCACCAGTCCGGCCACTTTATCAGCAGCCTCAACACGCTCGGCCCGCATCATTTGGATGGTTTCGTGTTGGAAAACGACCGTCGCCTCGCGTTTGCGTTGCGGCTCACGTACCAATACCTCACCGTTATCACCGGCCGCGATGAGGACGTCATCCCCTTCGAGTTCTTGGTGACGAGAGGGGGCTTGTTGCAGCTCACCAAAAGTCAACATCGGTACCATTTATATGCGCTTTGTCCGGTGCAGGCAACGCCGATGCGATGACGCACTGCTCAGACAAACTTACTGATCAGGCGCGCCACACCAGGGACTGCAGCCGCCGTGTGCTTAAGCCCCACCGGCCGGAGCTTGTCATAGGCGGCTTTGATCGTGAGGTTCTTGGCCCGCGCGGCCTTCTCGTCGGTAACCCCAAGCAACGCATTCGCGATCGTTTCAGCCCGCACACCAAAGTAGGTTTCGAGCGACCCACCCTGTTTTTGCGCGTCGGCAAAGAATGGTTCCAGCTTCTCAACAAACGGCTCTATCAACATGTCGATCGCTTCGCGGATAATGCCTGGTTTAACCTTCTTGACCACGGCGTAAGCGGCCTTGACCGCCAATCCGGTCAGACCCGACTTCGAGGCCACCTCGGCGTCGACAAGTGTCACACATGCGTCCAAGGCCTGGGCGCGGCGCGAATCCAGCAACAGTTGTTTAAGCGTCGCCATGCGGCTTTCTACCCGACACATAAGCCTTTCGGCAAATGATGCCTCGTCAGCTTCGATATGCTACGGTGAGCGGTGGCTTAGGATAAAAGGAAGTAACACCCATGGGTTCTCGCATTGGTGATCCGCCGGTCTCCGTTCGCACCCAGAACTCTCCTGACGTGACACCCGATCGATCCCGGGACGCCATGCCCGCCGGACGTGACCCCTGGGAGGCCCGCGATGCCGCGAAGGTCGTAGCCACGCCCCCGGTCGCAGGTTTGGCGCTGCCTCCACCGCTGGTCGTCGCACAGCCTATACCCGCGCCCGCGGCACCTCCCGCAAGCGGCGTACTACCCGCAAGACTGCCGCGCGATGACAATCCCAGCGTCGAAACCCTGCGCAGGGTGTTTGACCGAATCCCGGTCCATGCCGGAATGGCGGGCGTTGAGCTTTTGGAGGATGGTCTGGCCGCTTGGAACAAACGCTGGCGCGTGCTCGAAACCGCCGATGGCCAAATCGATACCACCTACTACATTGTCGAACGCGACATCTTCGGTTTTGCCTACCTGGGCCATCTGCTCAAGAAGGCGCGCGAAGGGGTGGATGTCCGGCTGATGATCGATGCCGCGGGGAGCAGTGCTGGACTCACCGGTTTTACCTGGCCCGTTTTGGGGCAGGACTACCTCCAAGAGCTCGTCGAGACCAAGCACGCCGATGTGCGTATCTACAACCCGGTGGCCAAGAGCGTGCTCCGACAGCTGCCGAAAGGTCTCAGCGACATCGCAGAGCTGGCCCGCAACCATGACAAGGCCTTGACGATTCGCAATCGCGACGGCTCGTCGACGTCGTTGTTGGGCGGGCGCAATATCAAAGCCGACTACTACCCGCGTCTGGCCGACAAGCCCGGGGTCTTCATCGACTCCGACCTGAGCGCCACTGCCGATGCCGGTCCCGGCAGCGCGATTCAAGAGGCCCTTAAACAAGGCTATGATTGTGAATTCACCCTACCGACCAACAAGATCATCGGTCCCGAGGTGTTGGGCAACTGGACCCCGCGCGACATCGAGTTGATCGGCGCCTACCTCGTGATGGACATCTGGATC
>JAKLEG010000718.1 GCA_022703175.1 Myxococcota bacterium
AGGATTCCGGTGCCCCGATGCCCACCTTGAAGGTGGTTCCGACGGCATCAACAGATCATCGGCAAGAAATGCCGGCGTCGGCGCCACGAACCGTTGTCTACGTGCCTACCAAATCGCTGCGTCGCCATCCCAAGAACACCGAAATCTACCTGGAGAATTCGTCCGAGGCGGCGGAAGCTCGGATCGCTCTCTCAAAAAGCGTGAGAGAGCGTGGGATTCTGACGCCCATCGTCGTGACCAAGGATGGCAGAATCGTGAGTGGCCATCGAAGGTGGAGGGCCGCAAAGGATGCTGGCCTCCAAACCGTTCCCGTTATCGTTGCGGAATTCGGGTCAGAGGCCGAAGAGCTCCTTGCCTTGGTCGATGCCAACGCCCAACGAGAGAAGACCGAGGGAGAGCGCGCAGCTGAGTTCCGAATTGCACGCGATGCTCACGCACAGCTCGCCCGCGAGCGCATGTCGGCCGCAAGGCGCGCCAGCAAGGAGGGCACGGAAGGGTTGTTCAAAAGAACAACCCCTGCCGATGAATTCTGCTCGTTGGATGCTGATGTCGATGAGGACGTGGCTCCAGAAAAGCCTCTCATTGGCCCCGCAGTCGAACTGACGTCCCAGCAGGTCGGATGGAGCGGCGGTAAAGGTCGCAAGTTCGACGTGCTCGACCACAACGCGCGAGATCTTGCGGACAGAGTCGTCAAAGGCGAGTTGACCGTTGGTGCCGCGTATTCGCGCTACCGGGAGCGTGTCGATTCACCAACGGCTGTCAGGTCGAAGCCCAAGCTGGGTGCAGTGAGGCAACTGCCAACCGCCTTGTCACACTTCCACAAGAGCTTGTCTCAACTCCTATCGAGGGTCGTCGCGGGCGATATTGCGCTCAGTGACGAGGATCTCAACAAGGTCGAAACCGCCATCAAGAGCCTGACAGAGGCGCTCGAATCGGCCCAGGGCCTAGGGCAAATTGGGCTTCCAGGCGGCCGAACCGTGAACCCCAGGATTGTCGACCGAGCGTTTCAGCAACTCGCCGCCGACGCTCCACAGCGCGCCACGACACTGCGCGCGGCGGTCAAAAAGAATCTGGAAAAGGAACCGACGAGCATCGTGTGGATGGGTGTCAACGACATCCTGGGCAAGCTCATCGCCTCGCCGCCCGAAGTCGACCAAGCGAACTCCAGCGGTGGCGACTCCCAAGTTCTCGTGCCAGGCGCCGACGTCGTTGCTGACGGCCTTTGGACGGACCTAATGACTCTCTGGAGAAGCGGAAGCCGCACGGACGTCTTGGAGTGGCAGCTTTGGATTCTAGAGATCATGGCCGGTTTCAGGGCGATGGACGAGTTCCAGTTGCTTGAGATGGTTGCAAAACGCCGGTGAGCACTGCCGTTCGTTGATCGCCCGCCATTGGTACCCGGGGCCATCGTGATCCCGGTGATACTTTGGCGAGACTCGGGTTCGCAACGTCGCATGAGATTTTGGTGACACTGTGCGGCGCGTCACGCAACGACGAATTCGCCACGAAACGCCGTTTCGCCCGCCATTGCTTGGTGGTGGTCCGGCCATGGGCCAGATGGACGCCAATCGGGGTGCTGGCCAACGGGGCCCTACGGTTTGCCGATGGTCAAGGTCACGTTCGTGGATTCACCGTTTGACTGGTCCGCGGGCCTCAAAATGGCGCCGAGCCGCTTTTGAATCGCAGCGGTCATCGCGCGGACGTCGCCATCGGTTAGTGGCACCCGGCGGCGGCGCAGACACCACGCTGTTTCGGAGCTTGCTGCTTCAGCGAGGCGGCGGGGCAGCAATTGGTCGAGCTCCGGTACATCAAAGCCGCGACGTTCAGCGTCGATGCGGTCACGAAGCCGGCGCAGCCGCTGTGCAACCTGCGGCGACGCGCCAAGGGCCTTAAGCAATTTTGCCAGTGTCGCTGATGTCGGCAGGACCGCGTCGCTTTCGACGAGCTCGACGGTCCGCACGCTGACGCAGGCGCGAGCGGCAAGGTCGACACGGTGGCGGTACCACCCGCGTTCTCGCAGCCGGTACAGCTCTTGGCCGAGAGTCACTTTGAGCCTGGGTCCAACCGTTCCCACCGGCGGTTCATCTCCCGATTTCGACCAGGATCTTCTTCAGTCGATTCCTGTCGAAGTAGTCGAACTCGTCTTTTTCTTTCATCCTCTTACCTGCGGTGTTGCACCACGGCACCTCGCCATACTCCTGGCGGAACACCAGCAACAGTGCGCGCTCTAGCTTCTTCCAAGTCGTCACACTTTTACGCGGCGTGCAGGTTACCACGCGAGCCGTACAACGGGTAACGCCGTGGAGATCAAGAATTTCCTCCGCTCGATACGCTGCACTCGCGGCTACACGGGAGACGCCCTTCTTGGTGGTTCCGATGTATGCCACGCGAGATGAACCATGCAGGTACTTCAGCCGTTTGTTGGCCAGAAGCACGTAGGCAAGCTTGTTCTGGCCAATCGACACACGCCCAACTTCAAGGGCAGCGCCGTCTTGGAGTTTCACTTTGAGCTTGGACATCCATTCCCTCCTCGACTTGGTATGGCGCCCCTTGCGTTTGCCTCCGCGAGGCGAGCCCGCAGGCTCGTGTTGGGACGCAAGAAGCCGCGAACGACTGGCAACGTC
>JAKLEG010000719.1 GCA_022703175.1 Myxococcota bacterium
CCTTCTACGACCGGCGTCGCGGGTTGCTCAATGAGGACTGCGCCACCCAGGTCGGCCTGGTTGTTGGCCAGCAAGTTGTACGCTAAGCGCGGCGAGCCGAGGCTGGCCATCCGCACCGCGCCGCCTCCTTGTGCCCCCCCTTCGCCATGGGTCAGCGCAAAGCCCATCACCGTTGCCGAGCCCACAAGCTCCAGAATGCGACCGGTGTAGTCGGCGTCGATCGTGGTAGACGTCGGTCCAGCTCCGACCAAGGTGACATTGTCCACCACCAGCGGGAACTGCTCATCGGTGCTCGCGGCGGTGTAGTTGCCGGCGCACACCAGAATCGTCGCGCCCGGGTTCGCCATAGCCAACACGGCCCGGATAGATGTGGCGTCCCCAGGGACCTGGAGGTCGCCACCGACGCAGGCGTACTCGAATCCAGACGGTTTGGTGATGCTTGCGTCCCCTTGGCGGACCATGACTGCCACGGCGCCGGTTTCGCCCGGGGGAGTCAGCACCGTAAGGGTGGTGCCCGTCGTGCTCTTGACCGTGGCCAGGCGGCCGCCAAAGGTCACCTGGGCATTCATCACGAAGGGGCCACCTGAGAGAATCACGGTGTCGCCGCCCGCGATGCTGCCCAGCGTCGGGTTCAACGCGTCGAGGTGTAACGCCGGTGCAATGTCGGTGTCCCCCGCAGGTGTAGGGTCTCCAGGCGTCGGTTCGTTCGCCGGGTCGCTTCCGCAGGCAGAGGCCAGACCGATCAGGATAAGCAACGGACGCATAAAGCATCTCCCTCGTCGTGGATTCTCTACGTGCGTACAATTGTTGACGGCTTTTCGCAACCTGCAACACCGATTGTGACGCACGACTCCTTCTCGATACCGGTCTCTCTGGATTCTGCTAGGATGCGTGTGTGCCCAAAGCCTCGATCGACATCGCCGACGCCCGCGTCGCATATCTTGTGGCCCTGTGTCGAACAGTGCCGTTCCATATTGTGGAACGGGTGTTACGCGAACCCACGGAACATGCGCTGTCGCCGCAGGAATTCGACGGCTCCATCATGTTTGCTGACCTGGTCGGTTTCACCGCACTGTGTGAGCGGCTGGCCGACAAAGGCAGCGAAGGCTTGAGCCTGTTGTCGACGCTTTTAGACCGCCTCTTTGAGGAGATCTTGGAAGGCGCCATCTTTCCCTATGAAGGCTATGTGGTGCATTTCGGTGGCGACTCGCTCACCGTGGCGTATAGGGGAGAGGGACACGCACAGCGGGCCGCGGCTTCGGCGTTGGCAGCCCAGCGTTTGATGCACGGCGAAATGGGACGTTTGCCCGGGGGGCAACGTCACGAGTTGATGTTGCGAGTCGGCATTGCCAGTGGCCCTATTCGGCTCTGGGTGGTGGGCGATCTTGTTCGTCGAGGTGTCGTCAGCAGTGGTGCCCTTGTGCATCGCGCGGTGGCGTTGCAAAAGGCCGCTGCACCGGGGGCCGTGCTTGCAGATCACAGCACTGTCGAGTGGTTGGGATCAGACGCCGAGCTGATTGATCGCACGCCCGAACGGGCGGTGTTGCGTGGGCTGCGCGTCTGGCCCGTACAACGCGACGTCATGGATATGGCGCCGCTCGTGCAGACGCAGATCGAAGAGAAGATCGCGCTGCTCGAACCGTTTGTCCCGGATACCTTGGCCTCGCATTTGAAAAATGCGCCGCTCGGTTGGCGCTTGCCAGGGGAACTTCGGGATGCGGTCATCGTGTTTATTGAGCTGGCCGGCATCGACGAGGCGGTGGGTCTTCGGGAGGTGGCATTGAATCTGTCGCGCTCCCTGCTGCGCGCCTATCGCAAATTTGGTGGTGAAATCTCTAAGGTGGATTTGGCGGAGCGTGGGCATCGCATCATGGTGCTGTTTGGCTTGCACGATGCGCAAGAGAACGATGTGGAACGCTCGCTGTTGGCCTCCCTGGAAGCCACGACTCGATTGAAGGGTTTCACTCTCTCCAAGAAGCTCGACCTCATCGTCCGGATCGGCATTCATAAGGGCAAGGTCTTTTCGGGGGCAATCGGCAGCGACAACAAACACGATATTACCGTGGTGGGTGACGCTGTGAATGTGGCCGCGCGCGCGGTGCAGCAGGCAGAGCCCTTCGAGGTGGTGGCCACTGACACCGTCATCGAGCCCGTGAAGGATGCTTTTGCGGCGACCGCCCGCGAACCGATCATGGTGAAAGGGCGCTCGGTGCCCCTCAAGTTGTTCGCCGTGCAGGCGGCGAGCACTGGCCGAGCGCGCTACGTCCGCCGTCGGGAGAACCAACGCTTTTGTGCCGGCCGGACCGCTGAGATTGATGCGCTGATGGAAGTGGTTGCAAGGGCGCAGGCCGGCAGAGGCCAGTACGTCGGCATGATGGGGGGTGCCGGCACCGGCAAGAGCTTCATGCTAGCCAACCTGATCGACACCTGGGTTGCCAAAGGAGGGTTGGGTGTCATTGGTCGCTGCCGTTACGCGGGGCGCTCCGAGCCGTTTGCTCCCATCGTCAACGTGTTTCATAACTTTCTCGGTTTGTCTGCCTCCGACAGCGAGCACGCTCGACGTGACCGAATTCGTCAGGGACTACGGGAGCTTGGCGCGTTGGTGGACATCGCGGACCTGATC
>JAKLEG010000072.1 GCA_022703175.1 Myxococcota bacterium
CATCCCAAGCGCGCTTGCCCCATTCTTGTATGAAGTAGGGATACCCATGTGTGGTGGTAATGATGTTTTCAACAACCCCTGGTTCGAAGGTTACGCCCGCAGCAGCCGGCGTTCGCCTTTGGGCGCGATCATCCCGCAAGCTCGGCCCGCGAGACCCCGACGAGTGGGTGCGGTTCCCCAACGCGCACGATCCCATCATCGGCGAAGCGGTCGCTGCACAGGTGTCGGCGATCCTCGAACGGCGAGATCGCCGACGGGCAGTGCGCCGACAAGCCGCTCAACCCACACAATTTGCACCGGTCGGTCTCGGGGTGGTGCCATGACTGACCACCAACGCGCCAAGGTGCCGCCGTTCGTCACCCTCGCCGGGCGCCTGTTCGTGGTGACCAACTGGAATCACGAAATCGAGGACGTCACCTATGGTGACGCGCTGATCTTGCGCCAGCTTGGCCGTCAGGAAGAAGAGCTGGTTCGACGATTGCTGAGCGATGTTGAGGTTGAGGCGTTTGCCAGGACCCAAGGGCGCATTGCCAACCGCGCGAAGGGAACGCCGTGACCGGCAAGCTACCGATGCCAGACCTTCTTCGCCAGGCCGAGCAGAAGCTGCACATCCTCTGCCTTCGTGCCACTCAACAGCCCGCGAAATTCTTCCCAGCCTTGCTCGCGCTCGCTGCCTTCCCAGTCTGCGCTCTCGTCAAAGTCGAGAAGCTCTTTCGGGTGGACGTTCAGCGCGTGCGCCAGCTGCCAGAGCAGCTCGAAGCTCGGTCGCCTTGCCGCCGTCTCCAGCTTCGCCAAGTACGATGGCACAACGTCGAGGCGCTCGGCCAACTGTTCCTGCGTCAGACCTCGCCGTTTGCGCAGGGCAGCCATACGAAGACCGAAGCGGCCGACAAAGTCGCCGAAAGTGTCCTTACGCGTCCTCGGAGAGCGTCGTTCCATATGACAGCCTGTTCTGCTGTGAACGACTTGTTCCAAGAGGCGAAGGCTGGCACCATGACCAGAAAGTCTTGCACGGCCTGCAAGTCACATTCGGGGGATCGGTCATGAGTAACTCGAAGTTTATGGCAATGGCGCTTGTCGCAACGTTGTTGGCGCCGGCCACGGTATTGGCAGAGCTTCCGCCAATCGACTTCTCACGCGAACAAGCAGATGTCGATGCGGCCAACCGGATTTCCCTCACGAAAACGGTGGGGTGGAGTTTGGCCGGCGTGTCGGTTGCGACGGCTATCGCCTGGGCAGTCCTTGGTTTGAAAGCAAGAGCGACTGACGCGGACCTTGAGAGCACGCCAACGACAACTCCCCGCGACCAAGTTCGCGCACGAATCAATGACGGCAAGAGGTTCGCGTTGCTGTCGGATCTTTCGATGGCAGGCGCGTTGGTAACGGGCGGGTTGGCAACGTGGGTTCTCGTGAGTTGGTAAAGGGGGGGGGCAACAATGCGCAAGAGCGTGTTTTGGCTAACGTTGTGGTTGTTGATCGCAAATGGGTGCTCGCTATTGCTGGATTTTGAAGACGGCATTCCGTGTACCAAGGACGCCGACTGCTTCGACGACAAGTGCCTGCATGGTGCGTGCAGGAAGGCGACAGAATGCAATGTGCTCGTGTGCGCCTACGTTGGCAGCCAATCAACCTGCACGAGACGGTGTTCAAGCGGCAAAGACTGCGACCTTGTCGGCGGCGTGTGCACGAGTGCCCCGGCCGACTGGAACGAGCCAGACCAACACTACTGCCTTAGCAGGCCCGATCCCGAGGTAATTGCGCCACCCAACACTGCGGCATGCACCCAGGATTCAGACTGCGAATCGATGGCACAGGATGGCGATTTTCAGATGCAGCCGGAGGGATGCTAATGAGCGCGTTGTCAAAGGCAAGACGCGCCTCGTCAGAGTCACTGCTCGGCATTGAGATCCGGCTGGTTGTCGCGACCATGGGTGCGGCGGCTTGCTCACCGCATTACGCCAGTTCGTCGCGCCCTCTACTGGTGGTCGAGAACCTTACAACAGCCGTTGCTGGCACCCAGCAGGCCGAAGCGCAGCTGCGCCAGGCGCTCACCGATGCCGACTGGCGCGTTGTTGCCACTGCACTCAAAGTCATCGGTGATCGGAAGGTTGCGACACTTGAACCTGACGTCATCAAGAGCTTGGCAGACGGACGGTGGCAATGCCGGGCCTATGCAGTAGCAGCTCTTGCCAAGCTTGGTTCGAACGACCCAGGGCCTTTCGTGGCAGCTGCCAAAGATCCGTCGTGGGCGGTCCGCGAGGAGGCCATCATCGCTTTGGGTGTAATCAACACCGAGGCGTCTCTGCGCGCGCTTATGACGCTTCCGGACGATTCCGATCAGAAATCAGCGAACGCTCGACAAAAGGCCCGCTCGTTGGCCAGCGCTGAGACTTTGGCCAAGGTCGAAGGCGCCTTGGCCGCCGAGGCCAAAGAGCGCAAGCGCATCCAAGAGGCAACCCGGCTACAAGACGAGCGGGAAAACGAAGCCAAGCGGCAGAAAGAGCAGGATGAGCGCCTGGCCCGCGATCGGGATGAGATGGCGCGCAAGAATGCGGAGCTGCAGCGCAAAGAAGACGAGCGCCAAGCAAACATAGACGCCGCATTTGCAAAACTGGGAATTGCACGCCTTCCTACTCCGCTTCTCGTGTACGCGGCTGCCAAGGAGGTTACTGCATGGAACGGCGAGCCCGACGCCGACGACTCACAGAAGCTGAGCTTCAGCTTTGGCGACGAGGTCACCGCCATCGGACAGAACAAGAAGTGGTACATCATAGACCTTGAAGAAGGCGCGTTTGGTTGGATCAAGAAAACCGACGTGACCAACGAGGCTGGCTTCGCAGACGCAAGACGCAGGGCGGTCAAGTTGCTGGTTGACGCCAAATCCTACGACGAGGCCCTCGCGCTGTTGGGGCATGCGATCAGCGACCCGACCAGCGAAGTCGAGCGCACATGGGCTTCAAAGGAGCAGGCGCGAATCCAACAGCTCAAGGAAAAGGCCGAGAAGGCGCGCGCAGACGCTGCACGCCTTGCCGAGGAGGCCAAACACACAGTGGCCCGAGGGCAGGGTTGGATTCTGGACTACAATGGCACAATTCGCATCGATACACCTGGCAGCGAAGAGGCAGCAGCGGGGGTCGTGGCTGGCCTCAAGAAGTTTTTCGAAAAGGTGGTTGGCACGCCGTCCATAGGCTGCGGAAAGAAGAGTCGGTGGACCGTCAGCCGGATTGATTCCCGGATCGACCCAAGTGCCACAGTGCTGCGCGTGGGCGTCCAAGTTCGAGCCGTCGATGCCTTCGGAGAGACGTGCGATAGCAGGAGCGGCAACGTGGATGTCGACAAGGAAGGCGGCCGGTGGAAAATAAACCTCGATGCGTTGTCCGTGTTTGACCTGAACACTCGGTGATCACTTTAGGCGCGGAGACGAGACGGGCAGACCCACGACAATTGGCGCTGCAACAGATGGCCTTGGAGCTTCCGCACTCCTTACCGAGAGCGAGCGCAACACTCTAATCTACCTGTTGCTCCAACGACTTTGGGGCCCCTCACCACCACCGAACAGCACCATCGAGGCGGTTTTAGCCCTGTTGCCCGCCAACCCGGACCTTAGCGACTTCGTGCAAACAATCGACATGGTGGTTGGCAGTATGACCGGGCGTGCCGTGTCGGCCGAACTAACGAGGGGCAACTTGCAATTGGCGCAGCAGGTCTTCGCTGAATTCCAGAACATGCCGCCCTGCGTTCGCAACAACCTTGGCGTCGACACCGCATACTTCGAGCGCGAGCGCACACTACACTGACGCCGACGATGGCCCGCCGTTCACCGTCGCTTTGGTCGCACCTGTCTATGTAGCGACACCATCCCGGACGCAAGAGGACGGGCCACTCCCGGCCGGATAGTAGAGCAACCGTCAAAGTGAGGACATAACTACAGTTGTAGACTCGCTTTGGGCAACGGCAGGTGGGCTTTGTGGCTCCTACGCGCCGACACCTCCCCCCGCGCACGGATGACGACATGAGTTGGCGCCGCGCGTGGGGGAGGCTCGGTGTTGACCGGCGCCTTGCGGCTGGTCAGCTTTTGCACGACTGCCGCGCCAGGGCGGACAGAGGGTGAGGCGCGCGGGTGGCGCGCCGAAGACACCGCAGACGGCGACCATTCGAGTACTGGGCCGTATGAGAGGAGCCGGCGAGGAGGCCGAGGCGAACAGCCGAGCCCGGCGGAGGCCCGCCCGCCGTAGCTTTGTGTAGGCGGGGGCGCCGAGACTGTCGGTGGCGAGTTGCAAGTGAGTGTCAGTGATTTCGAGGGGTTAACGATGGCGCGCCCGGCTGGATTCGAACCAGCTGCCCCCGGCTTAGAAGATCGCTTTGGCGATTCCGCCTCCCTTGTTCTGCTTGCCGAACCGCATTTTACCACAACCCGATCCTTGTCGTGCTTGTAGTTTTTGGGTTGTTTCACCATTCTTTGGCCGCAGAATGGCCGCACGACTGGCAAGGGGATCGATAGCGATGGCAAACCGAACGAAGACAGGGCCACGGCGCGCAGGTAATCCCCAAGGGCGCGGCGCCTCCAAGGGCGGGCGCGCGAAATCGCTTAAGCTTGCCGATCTCCCGACGATCGAGGCCATGCGCGACGCCGCTCGTCGCTTCTTGGTGGTGGCGATGGCCTACGATCACGGGCTGCTCACCTCCCACGAGTTGGCCGAGGCGATCACCGGGCACCCATACAAGGGCCCAGGCGTGTCCGAGGGTGCCAAGGCTTTGCAGGCAGGCGCCCCGTTGTCCGTTCATGATGCCGGTGTGATTGCTGCCGTTAGCGACGTTGTCGTCTCAGTCGACCGCCTGAACCGTCGCCTTGAGCGCCAATGCCGCGATGACTATGTGCTTGGCGCGTTTTGCGAGGCCGTCGCCGAGATCTACAAGGGCGTGAAGCGGGGTCACCTCACGCGCGCCGAGGTACGTGAACAGCTGGTGCGTGCCTGGGCTGTGGCAGGCTATCCGCGGAAGCCCCTCACCGTTGGGCAGATCGATGCGTTGGCGTTGTCGAGCGCGAAGATCTCCGAGCTGGGCGGGCCCGAAGAGGCTGCGCTTGATCGGACCGCGAACGTTGAGCAACTCAAGAAGCGTCAAGCCCGGTACGTTAGGAAGGCGGCGCCCGCTGCGTCAATTCTTGGTTGGTTGGGAAGCGACACGCCGCTCGACACCGACGCGGCAAAGGCGGTCGTGCGCCAGTGGGTGAACGAAACGCTGATCGGTCAGGCCTCGGTGAAGTCTCAACCGGAGGTGGGGCGCTCCTAGAAGTCTCGTGGTGCCTTGGCTTTGGCCGCTGCCATGATCTTGTACTTGTTGAACAACCAGACGACCCGCAAGGTTCGCTGACCGTATTCGTCGGGAGGGTCCACCCGAACCGATACCTCGATTCGAACATCGGCATCGAATGTCCATTGAGCCTTTGGTTCCCACGAGCCCGACACTATGGCCGCATCCAACTGTTGGTAGCGGAGCGTTGCGTTGGCGCCGTCGAACGCCTGTGCAAGCTCCTGGATCCGCTGCTTGTTCTTGGTGTTCGGGTACGCCTTGAAAGCGTCCGACATTTCCGCACCCTTGGGCGGGTTGCTTGCGGCGGTCGGGGCACCGTAGGTTTCAGTCATCTTCTGAACGATCACTTCCCATCGTTTTGAGGCAGGGCGGCTGTCGACGCTCGGGTAAACCACGGCCAGCTGCACGAGCTTGTCGTCGATGAAGAAGACGCCGATTGCGTCGGCAGGCTCGCCAGCAAACTCGCCGGTGTACGCCTGGATGATGACGCCATCCATCGGGTTTTCGTCTTGGAATTCGAATTTCTCTTCGAGAATCGCGCGCACCTCCGCCCGCGTTTGCCCCCATTTCAGTCCGGCCGGGCCCTCGTAGGGCTTCGACGAGGCCATGCGTGGCGCTGCAATCAGCGGCGCAGCTGTGGCGAGCGCCAGGGCCAAGGTTGCCAGTGATCGCGGTTGCGAATGCCTCATTTGAACCCCCTCGCGATCGGCGTCCAAAGCACCCGCCGATCTTGTTACTTCGAGTTTACGACATAGATGTCGTAGCGGTCGAGAGGATCTGCGCCCTACGGTCGTGCCGTGGCTACTCCGCGACTTCACCAACGGCTGGCGCGATCGTTGCGCCGTCTCCGCGTTCGCTCAGGGCTTACGCAGGAGGGCGCTGCCGTAGCCGCGCGGATGCACCTGCGCCAATACCAACGGCTAGAAGATGGCGCGACGAACGCCACGTTGCGAACGCTTGAACGGCTTTGCCGGGCGTTCAACGTGGAGGTGGGTGACCTGTTTGGGCGGTCATAGTCCGCAAGTGGCAGCGGATGTGCGCATATTGCTGGGGACAGGGTGGGGCCTCCGGTTCTCTTTTCAGTTACGTCCTTGCGTTAGTCTTGAACCTTGTTAATCTATATGTTAGCGATGGAGGCGAATGCCCATCTTTGAGGAACTGGTTCGGCTAGTGCACAGGGGGCCTTTGCGCGTGATCTACGCGTACAAGGACCCTAACGGTGGTGCTCCGGCATTTGAGTTTCTGAACGGGTTGGATGCTGCTGCGAAGGCACGTTACATGCTTCGGTTCGTCAAGATGGGTAACGAGGGTCGCCTGCGTGGGACTGATTTTCATCCATGGGATGACTCAAAGAACAAGGGCGCCAAGGGGCTTGGTGCCTTCAAGGATATTGCGAGCAAGACCCGGATACCGAGTTTCGCAGAAGGTGAACAGGGGGTTCTTGTTCTCACACACGGGTTCGGAGGCAAGAAGGAGGATGATATCGACACTCGTCAAGTAAACGAGGCGATTCGCATCAGGCAGGATTACCACAACCGAAAGACCGAACTTCTCAAAACGCACCCGAGAAGCACAACCAGTGCGTGCGGGAGGAAACGATGACCGGGGAAAAATCGTGGGTCGAACAGCAACTTGAGGACCCCTTGTTCCGTCGCGAACTCGACATGGAACGGGCCTCCTTTGAGTTTGTTGAGCAACTTGACCATCTACTTGAAATGCAGAACCTTTCTCGAAGTGACCTGGCTCGTCGTCTTGGAAAGACCTCTGCGCACGTTACTCAATCTCTCCGACGTGGTCGGAATCTCACTATCAAGACGATGGTCGAGATCGCTGACGCTGTGAGTCACGAGGTCCATGTGCGACTGCGTCAACGTGCGGCCGGCGTTGGTCCCTTGTTTACCGTCCCCATGGAAGTGACTGAGTCTGGTCCTGTGTGGCTTGAGTCGTGCAGTTCCGAGGCACCTGCGCCCTCGGGGACGGGAGCGTCCTGGCTTACCTACGCGAACTCGATGGTTTTTGCGTATGAAAGCGAGGACACCCCCGTCCCAACGTTGTTTGATTGGGAGAACGCGGGGCGTCTTGCTGGTGACAAGTGTTGCCGCAAGGACTTTTAGGGTGGTGACAGCAATGGCAACGCGCGTTGGCAGTACTGTGGATTTTGAAAAACTTCGACCTCTCGACGCGGCTGCGTTGGTCGCGCGGGTTGTCGAATTGAAGTCGCTTCGACTCGGTCACATCGATGCAACCGGACCGTCCGACTTTGCTGCATTCGCAAAGACCATGCGGGGCTGGGAGGTGAGCCGTCCCGTCGCTGAACACTCGTTTGACGAGAACACCAAGACTCTTGAGGTTGCGTTGACCGTTGGCATTCGTGCGTTCGCCGAAGCCGAGGGCTCGTCTGAGAAGGAAGAACTCGCAGCCGTGCATGCTTGCTTCCTGCTTGACTACAAACTCACGGCCGAGGCGCCTCCGCAGGAGGGGCGCCGGATTCTGTTTGGTGGTTTTGCCGAAATCAACGCACTACACAACGCTTGGCCGTATTTTCGCGAGATCTTTCAAGCGACTACCGTTCGGCTGGGGTTGCCGCCCGTGACACTTCCGACTTTCCGCCTGCCACGTGACCTTGGAAAACCGGGGCCCAAGCGGCCCTCGGGTGTGCGCCGAGGTCGCGCTGGTGCCGACCACCGATAGGCCCATTCCGTCGATGATCCCCATGCGGTGAAATGTCCGCACCGGAACCCACCCACCGAATTTTGGAACGCGAGATCGTCGTACTTGAGCGGCGCAAAGGCAGCTATTGCAGTAGAACCCGATCGGGTCGCGCAGACGGCGCATCTTGATGAAGCACGGGCGGCATCAGCGGAGGTCTACAACGCCTCGAACCTACCCAAATCATCCGCCTGAATGGTTGCGGTCACGCTCACCTTGCGATCACCGTTGCTCGTTGGTGCGTCTTCCTTGGGCAACCCGCATTCGGTCGCGGAGGTTGGGGCCTGTCGCTGCGGTCGGGGGAAGCTCGCCAGTCATGACCGCGTGCAAGCGTTCAAGTTCTTTGAGGTCGGCCATGGACAAGCGCCCGAGCTGTTCGGCCCAGTTGGTGTCGGGAGGTTGTGTCACCACGGCAACGCCCACCGCGGTTTGCGGGCCAAGCTCCCGGGTGACTCGCCCGAGAAGTTCCAGAATCCCGCGACACTCTCGCACACCGGCCAAGGCGTTTCTGATCTCCCCCGAGGCCTCGGCTTGGTCGAGAAGCTCCAAGGCTCGGATCTGCAACGCTTTGACCTGATCCAAGAGCGTTTCAGCTCGGGCCACCTCCAGGATCTCGGCCTTCACCTCGGCCGCCTTCACGATGGCGGGAGGAAGATGCGCCTTGGCGTGCCGTTGCATGGCCGCGAACGACAACGAAGCGTGACCCGCTACGACCCGTAACGATGTCCCTTCAACAATGGCCGCGTCTATCTCCGCGCGGTGGGGGTGGTCACAGACGGTGCATTTTCTGGGCATGTTCAGACCTTTCACGGCAACGGGCCTCGATTCTGCTCAAGGCTCGGCGCTCGAATGGGGTAGCAACCTCGATCCATTCCAGGGCGTCAGCGGTGGGGGAGGCAACGCGCTCGATCTCGACGCCTTGGCCTTCCAGAACTTGGCGGGCTTTTTCGGCGGCGCTCAGGACCCCAAAGCCGTCTGATCGAAGCACGTCATCCAAGAGCGCCAGGGCTTGAAGGCGGGCGGCCTCGACCCTAGCCAGGGCTCGGGGTGCGTCGGTAGGGGCTTTCGGCGCGCTCAGGTGGGCCTTGTGTCGACGCACGGCCGCCTCACTCAAGCCGTACCGAGCCGCTATGCGTCGATTCGGGGCTTGGGATGCGTCGATAGCCGCCCGCTCGGGATGGATGCACACGCTACAGCGACGCATGCGACCTCTCTACCCGGGGCTTTGCGTCGGCTGCCTTCACCCACGCCCGGCGCCGCGCTGTGTGGGGATCGAGAAGCTCCCGACCACCCCGAGAAAGGCACCGCCCGCCGGGCCGTGCGAGGCATTTCGGGCAGGAAACGGCGTAAGGGTCAGCCACAAGGAGGTTGGGTCCAGGCAGGTCCATGGACCCTGCCATTGCACGCTCTTCTACAGAAATGATCATGATCTCTCTTCTCCCGACTCATTTTCGCCTAGAAGCCACGATCCCAAATTGCCTGGACCTGCCTGGACCCTACTAAATTCGTCAATTGTTTTGAGATGTTACAGCGTGCCCATTTTCGTTTTTGCCTGGACCCACTGGGGTTACGCGCGGTGCGGCCGGCTGGAGCCGCAATCCCTGGTAGGTCCTGGTCCTGGTTCCGTCCTTGGCCTTGTGTCGAATGTCCTTGAGCCCCGCGACGGCCGCCCGCAGGTCCCGGCCGAAGGTGGCCTGCGTGCCTGCGTGCTCTCTGCCCTGGCGGGTTCCCCAGAGTCGCCACGCGCTGAAAAGGGCATCCCGGTCCACCTCGAATCCGGGGCCGACCTCACAGGCATCCCGCAGGAACGCCGAAACGGGGCTACCCAGGTCTTCGAGTTCCGCTTGTAGCTCGGTCGCCGATGCCGGTTGCACGAAGTGGCCACGGGCACGTAAACGGGCCTCCCCTTCGAGTGCCCAATTCAGGATCCCGGGAAGCTCGCCTAAAAGGGCATCGGTGAGCCCAGGATCTTCGCGGCCGAAAAAGCTCTGCTCGAAGGGGACGATCATGAAGCGCCCGGCCAGCGCGCCGGAAGCGTCGGCCAGTCGGGGCAGCTCATTCGAGAGGATCAGGACGCGGGCGCCGAGGCGGCCGGTCCAGGCCTCCCGATTCTTGCGATCGACGGTCGCCAGGTCTTCGCCTGAAAGCGACAACAGGCGTTCAACGATCACCTGTTGTTCTGCCCGGCCCCCAAGGCGAGCGTCCGCGATGATGGCGGCCTGTTTCCCGATCAACGGCTGCAACCCGAAAGGCCCCTGTAGGCTGTTCAAGGTCGGGCCAGTCACGTTCTCTGCGCCGAGAAGCTCCCGCAGGACGCGGCCCACCGTGCCCTTGCCGCTTCGCTTCGGGCCGACGAATAGGAAGAGCTTCTGCTGTCGCGTGTCCTGCGTGAGTAGGTAGCCCATGACCTCTTGCAGTGCGTCCCGGGCGCCGTCGTCATCCTTGAAGACCTCGGCCAAGAAACGCCCCCAGCGCGCCGGGGCGGGGGCCTGTGGATCGTAGGCGTACGGCAGGACGTTGCGCCCGAGGAAGGCGGGTGTGTGCGGCAAGAGGCGCCGAGAGGGAAGGTGCAGCAACCCGTTTTGGCAGGCCACGATCTCCGTCGCCTTCGGCTCGCCGTCCCTGAGCCAGCGCGGGATCTCCCCGGCGGACAAGTAGGCCACGGCCCGCGTCGCGGCCACGACCTCGCCGACCTTGAACCGGGTAGGGTTGAAGTGGACCTGTTCCCCCTTCTCGTTTGTCGTGTCCGCCGCGTCCAGGTAATCAAAAAGCGCGCTCTCAAGCTCGGGCTGCGGTAGCTCCGTCCAGTGCGTCCCGGTCCATTGCAGAAGGTCGCCGCCGGTCGCGTACAGGGTTGGCCCCTCGGCGTGCGCAAATGCCTCGGCAACGAACGTGCGCGCGGTACGCATCGGCGCGCCGGGATCGAAAACGTGGCGCCCCTCTTGCTCTGCGAGCGTCACCCGTTCGGGGGCTTGGAAGCGCTCGATCATCGCCGCGAAGGCCTCGGGCGGGTATTTCGCATCGGCGTTGAACGCAGGCCAACCCGGCGCAAAGTGAGCGGCGATGCCGGCCGCGTTCGCGCGCGCGAAGGCGTGGGCCAGGAAGCCGCTTAGGCTCGCGAGGAAGCCGTTGCGCTGTCCTTGGCCGATAGGGATGTCATTGCGGCCTTCGAGAAGCGCCAGCGCGGCCTTGGCCGTGGCTTTTCTCTCTGCGTCCTTTCCTTGTCGCGCCCAAGCCGTGAGCACGTCGACCACGGCCGCGCGCGTAGGTACGTCGCCCATGCCCAAGAGTGCGTCGACGGACCACGGCGCGCCCTCCTGGTGCTCACACTGAAAGTCCGCGGCGCGCGCCGGGTCATACGAGGGGAGGTAGTAGCCCCGCGTGATCACTTCTTCCGTCTTCGGGTCGAGCAACCCGCAGAGCCTGGCGTTCGCCCCGGCCCAAAGGCGCTTGTACTCGCTTGCGGGGTAGGGGCGATCAAGTTCAATCACGGCCCGAAGGCAATTCAGGCCGTGCTTTGCTTCTGTGAGGTGGCTATGGGTCGTGTGAACGATGCACGAAACCCCGGAGAGGGAATCGAGCAGTGTCGCAGCCTGTGTGTCAGTCACGCTGTCAATGTCGGCACAGAAGATTGGCGACATAGTGACGGCGTTTGCGTCCTCACGGTAGAGCTTCGACCACTCGGCCACGGGGACCAAAAGATCTGAGTCGGTCTTCGCGCCGGGGCTAGCCGCGCGGACGATCTCCGCGCACAGCGTCGAGAAGTCCGGGAGATCGAAGCGTGTCAATGCATCGGGGAGGTTGACGGCACTATTGATGGTCACAGGGATCATGTTGCCTCAGTGACCAGTCGCGGGGCCCTGAGGCGAGCCCCGCGACCGGCAGAAACCCCACGGTTGCAAGCCGTGGGAACAGACGCTAATTCGCGGCCTGGCGGTTCTTCAGGATCGCGATCAGTTCGTCGGCGTGATCCCGGATGTAGGTCTTTTCACGCTCTGAAAGGTCTAGGGCGATCGGGGGATCAACGGCCAGGCCTTCAGGGGTCAGGGAGAACTTGTAACCCCAACCCTCAAGGTTGCGCATGAAGCGCTTGGGTGTGGTATGTCTCATGTGTTCTTTCTCTCGGGCGCGGCGATCTCTTGGCAGGGGCGCCGCGCTCACTTCATCGTCAAAACGGTCGTCTACCGACTTCGGTTGCCCAGGACTTGAAGCGCTTGTGCGCCTCTGGTGATCGCTCATCGAGCCTCACGGCCCCACCATCGGCGCACCGATAGGCGCCCCCGTCGAAGGTTTGGCCGTCCGCAAGGATAGAGTCGCCGCGGCCTTCTGGGGCTCCCTCACCCTCGGGATCTTCCTTGGGTGGTGGGTGTGCGCCAACCTCGCCCGCAAGCGTGGTTTCGATGGCATCCAACACCATCGCGGGCCACTCTTCCCGAGCCCATGCCGTTCGCATCTTCGCGGCGATCATGGGTGGGATGTACAGCGGCAAGTCGATACCGCCGTCGCTGTCGGCTCGGTGTGCTGTCAACGCTTGCTGCCACGCTGTGCGGTTGCGAGCCCGCATGCGTTCGATCGCCGCTTGTTCTATTGCGTTCACTTGGGTTGCCTCTTCAAGAGGTTTTGGATGTGTCGGGCGTCGCGCGCCTGATCTTGAAGATTCTGGTAGTCGTCGTTGGCGCGGGGAATTCGTGTGGGCTCGGGATCGCCCTGCCATCGGATCCCTTCGATGTTCGTCGGGAGGGTCTTGGCGCGCTCCAGGGCCACCTCTATGGCTTCGCGGACGAATGCCGTTGCGCGCTTGCCCTGCATGGCGGCCACCACTTGGAGCTGCGCCGCGACCGGCAGGGGGAGGTAGGTCATGAGCGCCTTCATCGGCGTGCCATCCGCGCGCGTGACCACTGCTTTTGGTGTCTGTTGCATCTCTCAACCCTCAAAAGGTGCCCAGTGCGCGTGAGGCTCAAAGGCCGGGAATGGAAAGAACCCGGGGGCCTCGCGACCCCAAGCCCCACGCCGCACCGGGCACGATTAGTCCTCAATCCCGCGGTTCAACATGGCCTCACTTGCTGGGGATCCAGGCTGGATCTGGGGTGGAGGGAACGCCTGGCTTGTGCCTGTGACGATCCTGAATCCGTGAACGTCAGCGGGGGAAACGTAACCCTCGCGCACGCCCGGCCAGGCAATCGTGAAATCTGAAAGGCCCACGCTGGCCTGAAGGCTCCAAAGCCGCTCGACTTCCGACAGGAAGCTGGCTCGAAACTCCGCAAGGGCCGTAGGCGCCCTAGCTTCGATCTGGGCCTTGAGCTTCGTGATCTCCTGCATCCTGGCCACCCTCAGGGCGGCGCGTAGGCCTTGGATTTGGCCGTTGACCTCACGAAGCGCCTCATTCAACAGCTCGATGGCATCATCGTCGGCTACGCTGGGGGGCTCAGGTGGAGGCTGCTTTGCCAGGATGGCCGCAATCCGTGCGTTCTTGTATGCCTCGGCTTTTGCCTCGGCCTGGGCGTCGTCAAGGTGTGCCGCTTGTTCAGCCTGATCGAGTTCGGCCGCGATAGCCGACTTGCGCAACTCAAGCGCGGCGATCTCTCGGTCCAAGGTTCGGGCGGTGTCAGTGCTCTTGATCATCGGGGCCAAACTGAACTTGTTTTTTGAATTGGTCAACAAGAAAAACTCTGTAAGTGCTTGAAAACATGGCAGAATCCGACAAGTTGACAGAATATCATTTGCTGAATCAACACCTTGCGCGATCCGGCTCCGTTGATCTTTTTGTCTTCATGGTGAGCGGTTCTTGAGACCCAGGAACCCTGTGTCCTTGCGCCCACGCCTCCAACTCGACAGCATCGAACTTCACGCATCGCGCCGAAAACCGGATGTGGGGCACGCGCTCTTGCGAGACCCAGGCGTAAAGGGTGCCCGGCCGAACTCCTAGGATCTGCGCCGCTGCGTCGTAACCGATCAGGCTCATTGGCATGGCAAACTCCGTCAGGTTTGTGTGCTTGCCTTCATTGGCCAGCGTTGCGCCGAGGTTGCCATTTGGAATCCGTGGCGTCTCCTGCAGTGCTTTGGCGTTCACTGCAGGACGCCCGCCTTGTGGCTATGCCGTGGCCACTTGCTCCAAGTTGATCACCTGTGCCTGATGTCCGAGGGGTGCGGCCGTTCCGAGCCTGTCCAGGTCGTCGGCAAAAGCCGTAGGCGCCAGGTGCGCGTACCGTAGCGTCATTTGGGTAGAGTGGTGGCCGAGGATCTTCTGCAGCTTGAAGATGTCGCCCCCACCCATGACCCAATGGCTTGCGAAGGTGTGGCGCAGATCGTGAAAGCGGATGTAGCTGCGCAGCTTGGCGCCCACCATCACCCGCGGCAGACCGGCTGCGCTCAGCGTGCGGTGGAAGATCTCCTGAAAGTGCGGTCCCTTGGGTTGCAGCATCCGATCGGCGTAGTTCACAAACACCAGGGATCCAGGGCGTTGCAGGCGCCATGCCTGAAGAATTGGCAGCAAGGGGGCAAGGATAGGCACGTAGCGCACGTCACCCGCCTTGGTGGGCCCGTCGAAGCTGCGTTGCACCGTGATCAGGCGCTTGTCGAAGTCGATATCGTCCCAATGCAGGCCCGCAAGCTCGCCAGCGCGCATGCCCGTGTAGACCGCGGTGGCGTACAAGGCGAGCACGTCGGGGCCCTGGGCGCGTGCGGCCGTGAGGAACCTTGCGATCTCGTCTTTCGTTCGGAGGTAGCGGAACTCCTGCGACACTTGGCGAATCTTGGGCTTCGGGATCCGCGGAATTCTGTCGAGCCATCCGAGATCAACGGCAAGCCTGAGCATCGTGCCGAGAAGCATCAAGTGATGGGCCACGGTCTGAGGGGCGAGGTGGGTACGGGCCACCAAGAAGTTGTCGAAGTGGGCGGCGCCCAGATCGCGCACGCGGACGTGGCCAAATGCCGGGCGCAGGTGCGCGCGAATGATCGATTTGTCGTCTTCCTCACTGCGCTTCAGGGGTGCGCGTTTGGCTAACCAGTAGTCGCACAGCTCGGCCACGGTCCGGTTGACGGGGGCGAGGCCGCGTAGTCCGCGGATCGTCTCTTCCAACTCAAGCTCGCGCCGCTGTTTGCCGAGCTTGGCGTCGTCGTGCCGATCGAAGGTTTCACTGTGACGAACGCCGTTGGCGTCAAACCACCGAACGCGCCACTTGCTCTTGTCTTTGACGATGCTCGCCATGACCCCGCTCCTACGCGGGAGGTCGGTAATCGTCTCCTGCAGTGCTCCCCAAGAACACTGCAGGATCACAAGCGACTTTCGACGGGTTTGGCCGCAAAGTGGCCGCGGCGCGTACTCAGATCGAGCTAAGTACTGGCGCGCCCGGCTGGATTCGAACCAGCTGCCCCCGGCTTAGAAGGCCGGTGCTCTATCCATATGAGCTACGGGCGCGCGCCGGGACGGATACCATTCCTCGCAATGGAAATCTACGAGGCATGCTGCAGCGCGTACGCGACGAGCACAGCGTCGCGAACGGCTGCCACATCATGGACGCGCAGGATATGGGCGCCGTGGGTCACTGCGAGGGCGCAGATGGCGGCCGTGGCGCGGTCGCGATCGGTAACATCGCGGCGCGTCAGCTCACCTAAGAAACGCTTGCGCGAAGGACCATAAACCACGGCGTGGCCGAGGGCCGCGACGGCATCCAGGTGGCGGGTGAGCGACAGGTTGTGGGCCGTGGTTTTGCCAAAGCCTAAGCCCGGGTCGAGCATAATGCGGGCGCTGTCGACGCCAGCGGCCACCGCACGGTCACGCGCGTGGGTGAGCGCTTGGCAAACTTCGTTTACGATATTCTCGTAGACGATCTCACCTTGTTGCATGGTGCGAGGCTCGCCCCGCATGTGCATCAGGATCAAGGCTGCACCGGCGTCGGCAACCACCTGGGCCATCTGCGGATCGCGTAAGGCGCTCACATCGTTAACGAGGGTCGCCCCCGCGGTCAGTGCGGCCTGTGCCACAGCGGCCTTCGATGTGTCGATGCTCAGCGCTGCTGGAAGCTGTAGGCGGGCCAACGCGCTTAGCGCAGGCAACACGCGGCGAATCTCGGTGTCGGCATCGACGCCAAGCGCCCCAGGCCGCGTGGATTCGCCTCCCAGGTCGAGAATGGTGGCACCCGCTGACACCAGCGCTTCTGCGCGAGTCACAAGGGCATCGGCAGATTGCAGCGAACCGCCATCGGAGAACGAGTCCGGCGTCAGATTCAACACCCCCATCAACAACGGCTGGGAGAAATCCAACGTGACCGAGCCACAGACGATCGGTGCGGGGGGGGGGGAAGAGACATTCGGAGGCATGAGGTGGATCTCAGAGGTAGCGCGTCAGGAGATGGCGACTTCTCGCGTCTAGCGCGCGGGTGTTGGGGATGCGATAGCGCACGCCATCCACGTCGGCCACGATGGCGCCGTGGTTGGGGAGGCGCCGCACATGGTCCTCGGACGGCAATGTGAAGGTCAGGTCGCCGCGATTGGTCGTGACGTGCCACGAGGTGGGCTCGGTGGCTGGGGCAATGCTGTGGATTTGCATGATAATGGGCAGGAACTCGCGGCGTGCGAGCTCCTCTTCCACCACGGCTCGGGCGGCCTCTGAGAGGTCCGCCAACGTCGGGATGGAATACAGCTCGGCGCCGCGCTCATCGACAAGCACAATGAGCTCTTGCGGGGCGGCGAAGGGAAAGGCTCGAATCGGTACGACGCCCGCATGTTGCACGCCGTTGGGAAGCGTCACCACCAAACGACCGAGCGGGTCGTGGGTAAAAGCCAAGGACCGTGCCTCGGGGAGGGGGGTCATGCGAGCACCTCCTGGGGCAGGACCGGTTGTCGGCTCTTGGCGAGCTCTTCATCGTGGCGCGCTTGGGCGTCCCAGAGCCGTTTGTAGAGGCCTCCCTGGTTGAG
>JAKLEG010000720.1 GCA_022703175.1 Myxococcota bacterium
GATGGCGTCGCCAGACGAGCCCCGCCCAGCCAACAGCCGCGCAGGAATGAGCACCCGGGCCGTCACCATCGCGCGGTCGGTGAGGTTGGACAAGATGCGCAGAAAGACCTTGCCACCGGTAAGCTTCTCGACCAGCGGCGCCACCCCTTCGCACATGGTATTCACCAGGTTCGCGCCCATCGCATCGCAGGTATCCACCAGCAGATGGACCACCACCATGTCACCTGTGCGGGTCCCGGGATGCACCACCACTTCTAGATCGCGAGCGCCACCACCGCGCGCCACCATGTTGGGATGCAGGCTGTTGGCGAGGTTTAGAATCTCGTGTTTGGCCTGAAGAATAGCCTGCTTCGCCTGCGCCGAGTTGTGAACCTCCACCACTTGGACTTGGCCAATGAGCAACGGCTCGGTGCTTTCCACCGAAAAACCGCCCGCCTCGCCGATGAGTTTGGCCGCCGACGACAGCGCCGCGATGATCGACGGTTCCTCAACGGCCATCGGCACCACGTAGGCTTTGCCGTTGATCCGAAAATTTAGCGCCACCCCCAACGGCAGGCTGAAGATGCCGATGACGTTCTCGATCATCTTGTCGGCGCCCGTAGGCTTCAGCACCTGCGCCCCTGCCGCCAAAGTCTTGTAGTCAGCGTCATCTAAGAACTCCCGGTCATGCAGCAGACTCAAGCGTTCGGCCACGGAGAACTTGTAAAACTCCGGGATGCGAGACGGATCGTGAGAGGATGTCATGACACCGATACCTCGATTCCTGTGAGCGCCGGGGCACAGGCGACCACCGACAAACCGGCCGCCTGAAATGCCGCCACGAGCCCGGCCCGCGCCTGCTGGTCACGAGCAAACGCCACCCCCAAGTCGCCGCCCCCCGCGCCGGTAGGCTTGTAGACAGCTCCCGCTTCCCTGGCCACGGCCCCTGCGTGTTCGTGCGCGACCGAGACGATGCCCACACCACTGGCCCGCGTAAGGTCCGTCAGCCCCTTTGCGAACGTGGCCACGGCATCATAGAAATCCTGCTCAGCGAGCCTCGTGACCGCGGCAATACCGGCCGCCGAGGCTTGGGCCAGGGCCATCATCAGCGCCTCATAACGCGCGGCTGATCTTTGGGCGTAGCTCTGCAACGCGGCGATCATCGCCGGGGTCGAAGTCGCCTCCCCCACCTGCACCACCACCGGATCAAGCCAGGTCGGATACGGCAGAGGCCGCACCGTGGGCACCCCCGAGCCTTGTCGCATGAACACCGCCAAACCGCCGTAGACACTGGCGGCGACATCAATACCGCTGCCAGCGCCACACTGGGCCGCGGCATGAGCGGCAAGCGCAGGCACGAACAACGTCTGTTCGCCCCCTATCAAAGGCCCCTCGCCCCAAAGAGCGCGCACGCAGGCCAGGCTCGCCACGGTGACCGCGGCGCTGGAGCCGAACCCGAGCTTGTGCCCATGCGCATCTACGAAGGCCTGTGAATCGATACGCAACGACACGCCCGAGGGGACAACACCCGCCTTGAGCTCAGCGGCCGCGGCACGCACCGCAGCGGCGACAAAGCCAAGCTTGCTGCGCGCTGAGGCATCGAGCTGCGCGTCAAATTGCGGTTCGCCATGCACATCCAGCGTAAAACAGGCCCCGACCAAACCAAGGTCGGGCGCGTCTACGACCAGTTGCGTGTCCGTCCTAGCGACCGCCAACACGTGCGCCCGACGCTCCACGGCCAACACCAAGGCCGGCGCCCCTTTGAGCACCGCGTACTCGCCCAGCAGAATGACTTTGCCCGGCGCCGTGGCCGCAACTGTCACGACGAGGTCTCCAGCACCTCAGCGTCGGGACCGAGGCCTGTGGCAATGATGCGTTTCACTCCCGGGACAGCCTGCAGCACAGGCATCAACGCCGCGCTCTCGCCCGGTGCCGTGATCACCTTCACCTGCGGACCTGCGTCGATGGTGACAAACGCCGCACACCCCTGGTTGCGTGCGGCCCAAACAGCCTGCACCACGGCCACCGTCGCTGGGTTCCAATAGAGTAAGGGAGGTTGGGTCGCGAGCATCACCGCGTGCATTTTGAAGCAGCTGTGCTCGGCGACAGTCGCAAGGCGGGTGAAATCCCGGGCTAACACCGCCTGCTTCGCGGCATTCACATCGTCGGGGGAGGTCTCAACCCAGGCCTCATAGTACGGCGAGGTCGCCTGCGAGCCCTGCATCCCCGAGGTGGAGCCGGTGGCCTTCTTGCCTTCGGCCGTAATCACCACCAGCACTTCGAGCGGCCAATGCGCAGACGAGCACAGCGGTACGGCTACGGCATCGCTACCATCCTCGGCCACGCCTCGTTGCATCTGCACAAAACCGCCCCACAACGATCGCGCCGCAGAACCTGAGCCCAGCCGCGCCAAGGCCGACAGCTCTGCCTGCGACAACACCAAGCCGGCCGCGCGCGTTGCCGCGAGCGTAAGCGCGGCAAACCCCGACGCCGATGAAGCGAGCCCCGCGCCGGTAGGAAAGTTATTCTGCGAGCTCACCCGCGCAAACGTGGTGATTCCAGCACGCTCGCGGATGCGTTGCAGAAAATTGCTGATCCGTCGCACCTCGGTCGGCTCGCTGTGACCGTTTAACACTACCT
>JAKLEG010000721.1 GCA_022703175.1 Myxococcota bacterium
CCCAAGAAAGCGCCATCGCCATTGTCGACGATTACTTGGCGCGCGGCATCCCGGTGGGCGCCATCGTCATCGATAGCCCGTGGGAAACCGCCTACACCGATTTCAATTGGGACCCGGCCCGCTTTCCCGACCCGCAAGGGATGATCAACTACTTCCACTCCAAGGACATTCGGGTGGTCATGTGGATTGTGTCGTTCATCAACACCGACACCGGCGCGTTGTATCAAGATGCCAAAGAAAACGACTACTTCATGAAGCTGAACCCGCTTGGGAACCCGGCCGAAATCGAGTGGTGGAAGGGCACCGGCAGCCTTTTGGATTACTGGAACCCGGAGGCGTTGGCCTGGTGGCACGGCATGATGGATCCGGTGATCGCCATGGGGATCGATGGCTGGAAAACCGACGGTTCTGATTTTGCCGCACTCAATGCCCCATGGTCGCCTGGCAAGATGAGCACCGTGGCGCGCACGCAATACTCCGACAAGTACTATCGGGACTTTTTTGACTACACCCGCGCCGCCCTCGGGAACGACCGGGTGCTGTTGGCGCGCCCGGTGGACAATTACGGCTACGACTTTGGCGGTTCGCAAGCCGCGTTTGCGCCCGACGACATTAACTTCGCGGGTTGGGTGGGCGACCAGGACTCGACGTTTGAGGGCTTGGGTTGGGCACTCAACAACATGTACTACTCCGCCGAGCGCAACTACCTGGCCTTTGGCTCTGACATTGGCGGCTATCGGGGCGACAACACAGCGCCGCCCGAATGGGAGCGCACCAAAGAGTTGTTCATTCGCTGGGCACAGCTAGGGGCGTTTTGTCCGATCATGGAAAACGGTGGTGGCGGAGAACATCGCCCGTGGCTGTTCGATGAAGAGACGCTGGCCATCTATCGCACCTTTACCGACCTGCACTATCAGTTGATCCCATACTTCAAGGCCCAGGCACTTTTGGCCCATGGTGCCCACGTGTCGATGATGACCTTTTTGGATAAGCCGACCTATCGCTACCAACTCGGCCCAGATGTCTTTGTGGCGCCGGTGTTAAGTGCCAACAGCACCTTGTCGGTGACCTTCCCAAGCTCCGGAAGTTGGGTCTACCTTTTTGATAAGACAAAGGTTTTTGCCCCCGGCAGTCAGACGTCGTTGACGCTGACGTTGGGCGAATTTCCGGTGTTTGTGCGCCAAGGCTCGGCACTGGCAACCAGCCTGACGGTACATCGGTAGCGATATACGTAAGCGATGGCGGCGTTGGTTCTTGCGGGAACCCGCAACAACAAAATGACTTCTCGCAACCCTGGTTGTCATACCGGGACCCACACGTACATGCAGGTGCGAAAGATAAGGTACCTGGTACCCTAATCCTCCTTCCAATACCTCGTTGGAAAACTGCTTGGTCATGGTTCCCTGGCGTCTCAACACGCGACCTGCGAGTTGCAAGCAAAGCAACATGGGTGCCGGTTCAAGGCAAGAGGGCCCGTCAACACGGTGCGTCCGTGACGGCGCTAACGAATCGCGTTGAAGTCGAAGCCGTAGGTGAGGCAGATGCGGATGAAATCAGAGACGCCGAAGGCGCTGGCGTAGCCGTCATCATTCTTGATGCCGATCGCCTTGACCGTGTAGAGGTCGATGTTCTTGGGCCAGCCTGCGTGTTTGAGGAGGCTCGCAAAAATCTCGTTGCCATGGTCGCGGGCCGCCGCGCTCCAGGCCAAATGGAAGCCTGCGAGCATGAGCGCGCGCACTTTGTCCTCAAGCATCAGCGGCCGGCCCGGAAACTCGCGCACGAGAAGAGCGCGGTGCGTCTCATAGAGAACCAAGGCCGACAACGCGGACTGCGACAAATGCGCGTACTTGTCACTCACCGTGACTCGCACGCGCCCATCCACGTCAGTTAGGCGCACGACATCATCGCCTTCGAACGAAGCAAAGCCACCCGCGACCAGTGAACCGGAGTAGTGTTTGGGGATGCGCGAGGCCTTGTCACGATTCTCCAGATGGTAGCTCAAAAGGCAGTCGGTGACGGCCACAGCCTGTGTGACCTTCATGCTATCGAGGGTCGTCGCATCTTGCGGCGCAATCCCAACGATCTCGTTGGAGTCCAAGGCTGTTGACTCTGGACGAACAGCGTAGATCGGCCCGACGTCTGCAACCACGTCGGCAACACCTGCGCCTGCGGTCTCGCGGTAGATGAGCGAGCGGGGGTCGTCGGGCAAGAACAAGTCGTCGTAGGTATCACCTTGGGTTTTCCAAGAGGCGTAACTCTCGCGACGCACCACCATATTCAGCATGGCTTCGAGGTTCTGCTGAAAGTTCAGGCCACTTGGCGAAACGTGCGGGGTCGCCACATGCGCCCCAGGAAAGTGGTCACCAAGTTCTGGGAGGTTGTATTGGCCGCGGCATATCCACAAAAACAGCAACTTGTCGCTCGCCAACGCTGGGGAAACCTCGGCAAGGGCTTGGCTGACGTTGCCCAAGTAGCCGGAATGCCCCGAGTAGATCACAACGGGCCATGCGGGGTCGCTGACCTCTTTGAAACTGAGTTTAGAGGAGTACTGGGTGATGGCCTGGTACACCTTGGAGGCGCGCACTTTTACCACGACCGGTGGGTGCTGCGCGGTGGG
>JAKLEG010000722.1 GCA_022703175.1 Myxococcota bacterium
GTTCACACACACCGTCACGGCGGCGTCACCAGGCGATGTATCGGTGTCCCCCGGCGCGAACAGGTCATCGCCGCGCGCGGCACTATCGGAGGGCAGGCTGGCATCGCTAGCCACCAGGCCGCATGTGCCATCTGGAAGACAGCGGTTCGACGCGCAATCAGCCGCCACATGGCAGTGGGCGGTGGGGGACGCGCCAGCACCGCTACACCCGCTTGCGCCCAGGGCTAAGCACGCAGCAACCACGATTGACGGCGCGAGACGACCATCGGTCATTGCAGGACTCACATTGTGCCGGCGCGATGGGTGCCTAAGAGGCCGTCACAGCGCGGCACTATGGCCGGGGTCTGCCCCCAACCACGAGCGTCGCATGTGTGACCTTTTCATGACCTCTACGACGGCCGCGACGTAGAGCCTTGCCGCAGCAACGCCGCAGCACCGCATTGATGGCGGGCGGCCACAGCGGTGTGTCCTTGAAGCGTGGCGAGCTCGGCGAGATAGGCATCGACAGGCCCGAGGGCAGCGTAGCGCCCGCGTAGGGCGTTGCGGCCCGACAGCGGCGCTAAGTGCTCATACAAGGTGGACGCATGCTCCTGACAGCCAACGCGCGCGCACACCGAGGCCAACACTGTCAGATTGCCGGTCGCGGTGGGCATCGCCGCTAAGCGTGCGCCATAGGCGTTCATGAACTCCCGTAAGGCCGCTTTCGCAGTGGCCAGCTCGCCGGCATGGGCCAACATCCACATTCGGAGGCATTGCGCACTGACGTTGCCGGTTTCTTGGTAGATGCGGCCATAGCGCGCCAGCGCTTCGTTGGCGTCATTGCGTAACACCAACAAGACAATGCGTTGGGCGTAATAGATATCCAAAACTTCAAGGCCGGTGAGCTGTCGTCCCAATGCGTACGCGGCCTCGATGCAGGTCTCGGCCTCTGCGTATGCACCGGCCAACAGCGCACGCGCCACCCGTCGCAGCAGGACGACATAGCGGCTGGCCTCATCGTTTTGTGACAGCGCGAGGGCTTCGACGTTGGGCAGCTCATCATCGAAGGCGCCGAGTTCGCCTAGGCCGAGCATCTCCTCCAAGAGCAACAGGCGCGTGCCCAACTCCAAGCGGGCGTCGTGGGCTCGGCACGCCTCATCGACGGCTTGCAGCAACAAACCCAAGCGGCTGGCCGGCGGCACCAACTCGTTCACCTGGGCAAAAGAGCACCCCAACACCGCTACGAGGGCGCGTGCTGATTTGGAGCGCTGCAGCTCCATCATCGCATTTTGTCGGAACTGGTAGCGTTCGGCCCAGTCGGGCTCCAGGCTGCATTCGGCGGCTAGCCGTGCCCACAGTTGGGCGCGCGCCGCGTGCGCGGTTTTGGGGATACAGGCGATCGCCTGGCGCAACTCGGAGATCACCGCGGCATCGGCGGGCCGGAACCTCAGGTAGACGCCCACCGCTCCGAGCACACCTTGGGCAAACAGGTCCCAGTCATGGTGCAACGTCCGCGAGTCGAGCGCGTGGCGGTAGAGCGCCCGGGCACGTTGGGGTTCGCGACAGGCACAGGCCTCCGCCTCTTTGAGGGCCAACCTATAGGCGTCTTCGGGTTCGATCCGGGGGCACTTACCGCGACGCTTCTGAGGCGGTGGCTTCTTTAAAGGCGCCACGAATTGGTAGCCTTGGGCGTGCACGGTGCGGATGATGCTCTGGGCTTGGGCGCTGTCTCCCAGGGCGCGGCGGGCAAGTTTGACGGCCTTGAGCATCGCGGCATCCGTCACCACGACGCCCGGCCACAGCGCCTCGCGTAGCTCGGCCTTGGTCACCACGCGTTCACGATGTTGCACCAGGTAGACGATGAAATCGAACACCTTGGGTTGGACGTGCACCGGTTGGCCTGCGCGCCAGAGGCGACGTTGCGGCTCATCAAGGACGAAATTGGCAAAGCAGGTGCTTGTCATGTCGGCCTCGAAGCTGCGGCGAGCAAACGTACACAGAAATGACGCTCGGGCTTAGGATGAGCCGCCCTTCCGCACGTGGCTTGTGACGCCCAAAGCGGCCGGCATGATACCCGAAAGGCTGTGAATTTGGCTTGGAGTCTTGGGGCTATGCGACTTAGCTGTTGCTGCGGTTGCCTGGGCCGATGCCGCCTATGAACACGGGGCCATTGCCCGAGCAGATCGTCAAACTGCACCCACCCACGTGGCGGCTGCTGATGTCGCGCAGTTTGATCTGGGTGCGGCCGCCGTCACTGCTTGCTTGAAACTCGTAGCGGTTCAGGCGTGTAAGCTCCACGGAGGCTTCGCCTTGCACGGTGATCGCTAACTTGCCATCGGCGCGCACGTCTAACGTAAAGGCGCGAGTAGGGTGGTCGTAGCCGTAGATGGTCTTGCGGCTGTTGTATAGCGGCACTTCGGCCTTGGCCACGCCTTGGTATGAGCCAGGCTCAAGCCGTGTGGTCTGGACGACATCAGCGACCGCACCTAGCTGGCCCGTCGCCCACATCGTCGCAACACCGACCGCGGGGCGTGAGAACCCTGCATCGCCACCCCCCGACTGGAAACCAGCAGCGCCGGGGCGATACTGATCGGCCATCGCCACCGAATCACGACTGCCATGTGAACCTGCACC
>JAKLEG010000723.1 GCA_022703175.1 Myxococcota bacterium
TACCAGCTTCATCAGGCCGTCTCGGATTATCACTTTCTTGCTCCCTTTGCCCTGTCGGGCTCAAGGGGCCAGACACCAAAAACTTTACGCTACCCCTGAAAGCGGCGATGTCGGGCCAATAAATCGTATCTTTCCCATCTCGACTTAGTGTATGTAGCCCGCCATGCGATGGTTGGCTGTTTTGGCTTTTTCTGCGGTTGTGTCCGGATGCCTTTGGGAAGGGGAGACCCCCAATCTGAAAGGCGTCGACACTCGGATGACGTTCCTGCATACGAGTGACATCCACTCGCGCTTGATTCCGTTCGAGCTGCAGCCCACGGCCAGCGATGGCTACAATGGCCTGGCCGACGGCAACGCTCCGTTTGGCGGTGGCGCCCGCTTGTCGGCGCTCGTCAAGCGCGAACGCGCGCGGGCCGATCGTGTGCTGCATGTCGACTCGGGCGATCCATTCCAAGGCGCACCGATATTTAATGAGAACACCGGCGAAGCCGAAATGAAGTTCATGTCCTTGATGGGCGTGGACGCGATGGCTACCGGTAACCATGAGTTTGATGCCGGCGCCGCGAACTTTGCGCGGCAGCTGGAGCGCTGGGCCACGTTCGAAAACCTGGCTGCCAACTATATTTACCGCGATCCCACCAATCCCAACAACAACTCGCTCGCGCGGCTCACCAAGCCGTACGCGATGTTCAACGTCGATGGCTTGCGCATTGGCGTCATCGGCCTGGGCGACATGGGCTCGCTCAGCTCCATCGGCGAAGGTGGCAACTCGATGGGTATCACGCCGATCGAACCCAACCAAATCGTGCAGGAGTACGTTAACTACCTGCACAGCTCGGTGGACTTGGTTATCGTGGTCAGTCACTTGGGACTCACCGGCGACCAACAGCTCATCACCGGCTACGACCGCGTGACCTTTCCCGACCGGCTTGGCAAGGATTGGAACGTCATCGAGAAACTCGACGACGGCCGAGTGGTGGCCTGGGTGCCCGGCGTGCGCGGCATCGACCTGATCTTTGGCGGTCACTTGCACGTGGTGTTGAATCCACCGAAGCAGGTGGTGGACGTGGATGGCCGCGAGGTTCTCATTGTGCACTCGGGCGCCTTCGCGAAGTTCTTGGGCCGGTTGGATACCGTGGTTCGCGATGACAACGAGCTGGGCGGCAAACGCGTGGTCTCTGCCAAGTATCAAATCTTCCCGGTCGACCAGCGCTTGTCCCGGTTCGAAGACACCGAAATGGCCGAGATGCTTGAACCCTACGTTTTGCAGCTCAACCGCGATTTGGACCTGAAGCGGGTCATCGCCTACGCTCCCAAAACCATCCTGCGGCGGAGCGAAGGCAAGGGCGGCGACTCCGGGTTGGGCAACTTGGTGGCCGAATCGATGCGTATCCGTCGCCGCGCCGATGCCGAAGTCGCGGTGACCAACACCCTCGGCATCCGCGACAACTTCTACCAGGGCTCCATCACATTGGAAGATATGTTCAACGTGTTTCCGTTTGAGAACACGCTTACCATCATGTACCTGTCAGGTCGCGAAATGCAGGAGCTCACCAACTTCATCACCGAGCGTTCGGCGTCGCGTGGTTGCCAAGCGCAATCGCAGGTGGCCGGTTTGAAGTTCACGATGAACTGCGGTCAGGTGCTCACCAACGAGCGAGATCCTGCCAACTTCAAGAATCCGGCAGTGGACGTGTTGGTCAATGGTCGGCCGCTCGACCCCAACACCACGTATCGCATCGCCGTGAACGACTACATCGCCAACGGTGGCTCGGGTTTCAAAGTGCTCAAGCGCAACACCACCAAGTTCGATACCGGCGTGCCGTTGCGCACGACGCTCATCGACTACCTCTCACGGCTACCCGCTTGTGGGCTCTATGAGGCGCAAACCGCGCGTGCCTGCACCAAGGCCGATAGCACCTCCAAGAAGGTTTGCGACGAATTGGTGGACTGCAGTCGCTACATCGACATCTGTGAAACGGTGGACTGCTGTGAAACCACAACGTGCCGCGAGGGCGGTGCGCGCAGCGAAACCGAGGCAGCCTGTTTCAGCCTAACCGCGTTGCCTGACGTTTGCCGTGGCGACTCCGATCCGTCGCCCGCCGTTTGTCATCAAGCCAGTCGCAATTGGGCCGGCAAGCCCGAACGGAAGGGCGCCTACGCGACTGTGCCTTGTGTCTTCAGCTTGGAAGATGGTCGTATTGTGCGGCAAACCGCCGAGAACCTCGATCAGCTTCCTGATTACAACGATCCGGATTGGAGCGGCGAATGAGCGCGCGTGGGTTGCTCGTGTGGCAGGTCGGGGCAATCGCGGCCCTGGGTTTTTCGTTCGTCGCAACGGGTTGTGTTGTGAAGGAGATCCCGCTCAAGGATACGCCCGGCAGTTTCAAGGTTGAGGTGCTCAGCAGCGATGCGCCGCCTGCCGAATGCGGTGCTGAATCGCCGTTGGGGAGTGTCGCTTGCCCGTTGCCATTCCCGGAGTTAGCAGCACCGTTCAGCCTGCGTGTTCGAGCCACGGCCTACGACCGGGGCAGCGAGTCGCGTGAGCCGGCGCCGATGGCGAGCTACAACGGCTCGGCGATTATCGACGTGCGTCCCGGGAGTCTGTC
>JAKLEG010000724.1 GCA_022703175.1 Myxococcota bacterium
CAATCCACCGCGACCTCGGCCACCGAGGCCGTGATCTTATCCATCACCTGCGTGCGCGCCGTTATGCAGGCGGTTTCGACAGCCGGTTGCGCCCCGCAGAGGTTCAGTTGGTTGCACATGAAGTTCTCGACCGCCGTGCGGAAACCGACGCAATCGATGATCGCCGAAAGCGCATCCTCCAACGTACCGTACTGCCCCTTGGAGGCAATCCGAGCGATCTGATCGAGCACGAACATGACGAACTTGGACAGCTCCATTTGCACGCGGCGGTCTTTGAGCAACAGATCGTAGCTCGTCACCACCCCCTCAAACGGCTCAACCAGAGCGGCAATCGCCCCTACCGACGTGGAGGTGGGTTGATTGAGCGGCACGGGCAGCCAGGCGCACGCCGGATAGCCGGGATCGGCCTCACCCAACGGGCAGTTGTCGATGATGGAGACGTAGCCCCAATTCCAGGCTTCTTCGCCGTGGAGTTGCGTCGGTTGGTCGAGATCGTGTTCCAGCTGCATCGCGCCCAAAATCTTCACGTCGGCAAAGAAGTGCACCATCTCGTTGAGCATGTGCACCAGGTCGTCGAACCACGCAGGAATGTAGGTGTCGATGAGATTCTGAATCACGTCCCCGACAATCGGTAGATCGGTGATGTCGCTGTTACCCAGCAAAAGTTGGTCGAGCACATCCAGCTCGGAGCCCAAATCGGACAACGGCCCCATGTAGTCGGCCAGGTCGAGGTGATACTCGGTGAGCCACTGCCCCCCGACCCAAATCGGCGGAATCTCAGGCGGGGTGCTATCGCCACCCGGATCACTGTCGCCACCAGGGCCATGCGGCGGAATCGCGACGCAGTAACCGGCCTTGCACTCAAGCCCCACCGGACAATCGGACGACTGCAAGCACGGTGGCGTATCCTCAGGAATGGCCTCGGTATCGATGTTGCCCAAGCCATGCAAGACATCGCTACCGCAGCCCGCAAGCGCCACCAACACAATACTTACAGCCCTACAACTCATGGCGCCTTCGAACCTCCACGCCGTCAACGGCCGAGCACTCACGACCGGCATCGACAGATGACGTCGCACGTCATCCATCTGGTTATCGGCGGCTTTCGTGGGTTGTTTCTCCTCGTTACCCAGCCAGAGGCCGCGCGAGGATTGCAAGCACACGCAAACCCAACGCCAAAGCGGCAAGTACCATCCCGGCAAGCATGCACGCTAGAGCCAAGTTAGCCAAAAGGCGCGGCCAGGCAACCGGGGTGGCAGAGGCCCGCCAAGTGGCGTACTTAACACGACCGGTCTCAAACCAGCGCCCCGGCAAGGCGCCAAGCACGCTCCCCCAGCCGCGCTCCAAGCCAACTCGCAGGCCCGCGAGGATCACCGCCAACCACCAAAGCCAACGCGCCATCGGTACGAGCAACGCGCTTGCCACAACAAAAGCCGCGAAGCCAAGCCACGCCTGTCTGCCCTGACGCCGCGCCACCCAAAGCAACAACACCAACACCGCCACAAAACCGGCCACCATAAACGGCAACCGCAGCCACGAGCGTATATAAAAAAATGAGACCTGCACCGGAGCACCCGGGCTCAGCCAATAGCGGGCATGCTCCAAGCGAATGCCGGTCTCAGGCAACTTGATACGCACCGGCAACGCACCGGTATCGGCGGAGCTTGGCACTGACGTCGTAGCCTGCATGCCGGTCGTTGCGACGCCACCCTCGTGGTAACCCGGATGCCAATTGGCGGTACCCACCTGTTGTTGCGCGTCAAAGACACTTCGCAACTGGCTGTAGCGGTTCTTGGCTGGTACATAGACTGTCCACGCCACCGCTGAGGTGGGCAATTCGAGCGCCGGCAAGGCCAGCTCAGGGTGGCCTAACCACCCGAGTTTAGGCGCTTTTTGACTCAAAACCAACTGCACCGTGAAGGCTGCCAGATCGGTGTCACCAACCGAACGTTTGAGCGGCAACATCAGCCGACCTTGAGCATCCAAGCTCGGCTTGACCGGCTCGCCATCGATGAGCGACGAGCGCACCTGCGCCTCGTTCGGTAACAACACGGCCAAGTTGGGTAACAAGCGATTGCGCAACGTGATCCGCAGGTCGGTGAGCAGCTGACCGTCGTCGGACAGCACCGAAAAGGCACGCACGCGATCCACCGATTGCGCAGCCGGCTCACGCTCCGGCAACCGCACCACGTCCAGCGTCACTTCAGGACGCGCCGCGTGATAGCGATACGCCATCAGAATCGGACTGACCGCATTCTCGACCATTTCGCTGGGGAGCTGCCGCACGTCCACCGGCAACGCCTCCTTCCTCAATGCCTCGGTGAGTTGCAGCTTGCCTGGCACCTCGACCGCCAAATAACCCTGCTCGCGCTCAACCCCCAGACAACGCACCACCGGCGCCACAAACCGCTCGCCCCCACGCTTTAACGGCCGACGCAGGCGAACCGAAACCTCGAAGTTGTTGCGAATCTGGTAGGCTGTTTCACCCTTGATGAGCGTGCCTTCCTCGGTGTGCTGCAACTCGTAGCGAAAGGCCCCCTCGGCGTCGGCAGAAACCACCTCCATCCCGGGCGGCACACTGAGCACGAACTGC
>JAKLEG010000725.1 GCA_022703175.1 Myxococcota bacterium
TGGCTCGTGGTTCTCGGTGGTCCCAGATGCGTTGCTGCCGGAGCTGCTGGCCCAGGTGCAACGGGTACTCAAGCCGAACCGACACTTCTATCTGTTCTGCGACGAGTTCACTGCGGACGTGATCAAGACACAGCAAGGAGTGAACGCCACCCGAGAGAATGACGGTGCAAGAGCCTGCAAATGCGGCCTCCGCTATTGGCGCGAAGTGCTTTGGGTCAAAACCACGCGGGACAGCAACCGCGTGCATGGAGGCATGGGGTACCACTACCGTGCGGCCAGCGAGCGGATCATGTTCTTCGAGAAAGGTAAACGGAAGCTCAACGATCTCGGCATCCCCGATGCGTTGTTGGCGTCGCGTCCGAGCTACAAGGCGCCAGCTGGCAAACCCCTGTCGGTGGTCAGGACCTTGATCACTCAGAGTACCGACGAGGGCCAGTTGGTAATCGATCCGTTCGCAGGCTCTGGTGTGGTCGGCGTTGCCGCCCGTTCATGCAACCGTCACTACCTGATCAACGACATCGACGACTCCTATCTGCTTCCAGAGGTTCGAGGACCGGATAGTGTCGCTGCTGGCATCGGCCGAATCCCGCAGTCCCATTCCCCTCAAGCGTTGATGGCCAACCTTGCCGAGAGTGAACAGGCGCTCGCGTCGCCAGATGTCATCCATGACCTAGAGCTGCTTGGGCTTGTCGGCGAAGCCGGAGCCATGTTCCTGTCGAAGCTGAAGGCGATGAGGCCAGTGGAACGAACTGCCGTTTTCAGGCGACACTTGCGGGGAACAGCATTTGGCAAATCCCTCTTGGTTGCTGATGTAGGCGACGATCCGGTCCTAGTCGCGTGGCGCAAGTGGTTAGCGAGGTAGGGATATGGGAAGAAGTTTGGAGAAGCTCCTTCTGGCCGTTGCGGAGTGGGAGCCCCGTCAAAAGGACGGTTGGATTGCCCGCGATGCCGCGAACCTCCCCGTCTCCGTAGAAGAACTTGAGCGCCTCGTCACTGCCGACGCGGAAAACAAGACAACGCTTGCCGCGTCACAGTTTGAGAGACTCGTTTGCCTCGTAGCCGTCCTACAGGGGCTCGACTACAAATGGCAGTGCTACATTGGCAAGACAGTGTACGGCAAGCGCCGGAAGGTCGATCTGGTCCTGAAACAGTCAGCTACTGGCGCTCGGCTTGCGGTGGAGTGCAAGTATCAGGACACATCGGGGACCGCAGACGAGAAGCTGCCCTATGCCGTGCTGAACCAGAGGACCCTGCCGATTCCTGGCGTGATCGTGTATGGCGGGCACGGCTGGAGTGATGGTTGTATCCCGTGGCTATGTGCCAATTCCCAGGCAACCGATCTCAACAACTGGGCCGACTGGGTGCGCTTCTTCTTCGGTATTTGAGCCGGCCTACGCCGCGGTCATCACGAGCCCGGACGGTCTGCTGCGTCGCCTGAGGTTCGCCGCAAGGTGCCGCGACTCAGTATCAAAGATCGTCGATTGAGTCTGCGAGCGACAGCGCACTGGGCCTCGCATCCGGCGCGAACTGTGTCATCGCAAGGATCAGATCCCTCACTGCCGAACGGCAGTGCATTGTCGGTATCTGCTGCGCAGCAAAGGCCGCGGGCGACAGAGTGCGTCCCGTCAGTAGCTCAAACCACGTAACGCCCAAAGCGTAGATGTCGGATGCCGCGACCGCTTCATGAGGATCTGCGAGCTGCTCCGGTGCCATGTAGAACCATGACCCGAGCTGAACGGACGCGCGCGTCAACGTCGCCGCACTGGTGAACGACGCGTTGAGGTCACCCCATTTCACGATCCCGAGGTCGCCAAGAACGACTCCCCGGTCCATTATCAGCAGGTTGGCCGGTTTCACGTCGCGGTGCACGCAGCCCTCCCCGTGAAGGAAACTGAGTCCCTCCAACGCTGCGCGAACTATCTCTGCGGCCTTGGCGTCAGAGACGGGGCCGACCGTCTTCAAAACATCGGCGCAGGACCGCTCTGCGAGCTCCATGACGAGGAAGGGCTGTTTCTGATGCTCGCCGTTGTCGATGTGCCTGACGATCCCGGCGTGCGACAACTTGACACCGTTCCCGGACTCCCGCTTGAAGCGCCGTTTCACGTTCGCAAAACTCGTGGGCTCAAGCAGGTCCGGGCGCGGGTTCAGGACCTTTATGGCCACGGACGTGCCGTTGTCATCCTCCGCCTTCCAGACGTGCCCCACAGCACCCCGCCCCAACTCCGACTTCAGAATGTAGCCCGAGCGGGCCCCTTGAAGCCGATCCTCCTCGAACAGAGCGAGCCCTTCGGGCGTAACCTGGGTCAAGGCTCTCTTCACCTCGATTTGCTTCAATGCCGGGCCGGCACGGATTACCCGAAATCGCCCGTCCGGGAGCTCGATGACGAAGGCCGCGAGCTTGTTCTTGGTCAGGTACGTTGCAAGCGTTGACTCCTTCCACTTGCAGGCTTCGAGGAGTTGTTGTCTCGAAACGACCGTGTTGATTTCTGAGGTTTGAAGGAACTGGAAAAACCGAAGCATTCCTCGAGAGAGTTTCATGATCCCCCGCCGACGACTCTTCGCAACGCGCTCACGCGCGCTCCG
>JAKLEG010000726.1 GCA_022703175.1 Myxococcota bacterium
CGCCTCTTGGCTTACCGCGCGCCTTGTTGCGCGGCCTATCGATCCGGTTGGTGGGGTGGTCATTCTTCGTGGTGGCGTTTCTCATTTGGCGCAAACAGCAAACCGAAACCACGTTGATGAACCTGCTGGGTGGCCTGAGCGTGCTGGGCTGCTTGTCGACATTGGCAAGCTATACCGGCCGCGACCTGGCTCTACCGGGCGCTGAACTCGCGACACTGGCGCAAATAAACTATTGGACCGCCCAAAGCGCCATCCTGACGTTGCACCTGGGGCTGGTGTTCCCGACACCGCTGGAGGTGTTGAAGCGCCATTCCTGGTTGCGAGCGCTGCCATGGGCCGTGTTTGCCGCCCAAGGTGCGCTGCATGTAGGTCGCATTTTTCCGAATCCTACTTGGACGACGTACACGCTGGCGCCGTTGAGCCTAGCAGGCTTCCTGCTGATGACCACCACGCGACTCTGGCGAAGCCGCGAGCCTGTAGAACGAGCCCAACTACAATGGGTCGTGTTGGGAGCCATTGCCGGTTTTGCCCCTTGGTTGTTGCTGACCGCCGTGCCGGCCCCCTTCGGCATCACGCCGATACCGGCGCACGTAACGCTTTTGGCGTCGGCGTTCACTCCCCTTTGCTTGGCCTTTGCGATTCGCCGCTACCGCCTGCTGGATGTCGGCATCATCGTCGACTGGGTGCTCGTGCACAGTGTGTTGGTCGCGGCCTTTCTGGGCGCTGAAATCGCGTTGCTACATGCGCTCAGCCATGAATTCCCGGAGATTGCCGGCACCACACCAACTGTCGTGGTGCTGAATACGCTGGTGCTGGTGTTGGCCTATGCGCCGCTACGAACCTGGTTGTTGCGACTGTTGGCTCAGAGCACCGGGCGCGAACGCAAGTCGGTACAACAGGCTCTCCGCACGCTTGCCGAAGATTTTCGCGCCACTGGCAACCCCGTGGATGCCCTGGAGCGCACGTTGGATCGGACCTTTGCACTAATGGACGTGCAATGGCTCAAACCCGCGCAAGGGCACGATGACCTGCTCGCCGCCATGGAGGCTCGGACTGGCCCCTGTTTGGGCGATGAGCTTGGTAAGGTCTGTCCCCCCACCTGGACCGCGGCCGCCTTCGTGCCCGTCCATTGTCAATCGCAGTTATGCGCCCTGGTGTTGTGTTTACAAGAACGCGACAGTTGGCGTCGCGATGATTTGGATCTCGCCTGCACGCTGATTGGCGCTGGCGAGCCACTTTTAGAAATTCAGAGCATGCGTCGGGAGCACAGCGCCGCCGAAACGGCTATGCGCGAGCAACGCGATGAACTTACCCGCGAGCTCCATGACGGCTTGGGCAGCCAATTGTTCGGCATTTCACTTTTGACTCGCGCACCGGAGAGCGCCGAACCTAAGTTGTTGCAGGCCCGCTTGCGCGAAATCGCGGCAGCGGCCAACGACGCGATCGACTCCTTGCGCACGGGCCTCACCGTACTCAGCTCACCGCCGGGAGCGTTTGGACCCTCCGTGGTCGTCCTCCTGATGCGCGCGGAGCGGATCTTGAACGTGGCGGGCGTCAAGATGACCACCCGCATCGATGATGAGATCTCAAGCCTGCAGCTACAGAGCAAACAGATCTTCGGCCTGTTGCGCACGATGCAGGAGGCGCTCACCAACATTGCCCGGCACGCCAAGTGCACCGAGGCGACGGTGACGTTAGCGCTGCGCGAGCGAGCCTTGTGCATTCAGATCGCAGACAACGGCGTAGGCTTTTCTTCTGGTGCCGTCAGCGGCGGCCAAGGGCTCGGCAACATGCAGCGTCGCTTACAATCCCTGGGCGGGCACTTCGCCATCACCTCGACGCCGGGTCGAGGCACCCAAGTCAAACTGGAGCTCGACCGATGATCTACGTGTTGCTCGTAGATGACCACGCTGTGGTCCGCGAAGGCTTGCGACATATTCTAGAGGATGCCGATGAGATCTCGTGCACAGAAGTGGGTTCGGCTGAGGAGGCCTTGGCCACGCTGAAACGAGGCGCGCCAGTGCATGTGGTGCTCTTGGATATCACGCTACCTGGAATGAGCGGCCTGGATGCGTTGAGCGAAATGCAAGCGTTGCGGCCTGGTTTGGCCGTTTTGATACTGAGCATGCATCCAGAAGAGCGCTTTGCCGTGCGCGCCCTCAGATTGGGCGCCCTTGGCTATTTGAGCAAAAGCACACCATCGGCGGAGATTGTGGCAGCTGTGCAAGCCGCAGCCACTGGCGCCGCGTTACCTTCAAGCGCCACGGTCTGTACGACTCTCACCGACGCTGGTCGCGAAATGCGCCCTGCCCACGAAAGTCTCACCAATCGTGAGTTTGAGGTGCTGCGCTTGTTGGGAGCCGGCAAGCCTCCGTCCGAGGTGGCCCGCATCCTTGGGTTGAGCGTGAAGACGGTGAGCACCCATCGCGAACGAATCCTGCGAAAGCTACAGCTCGACAGCAACATGGAACTCATTCGTTACGTCCTGCAGGAAGGGTTGCTGGAGAACGAATAGCGTCACCCACGAATGTCGGCTACCTCTGGCATGTCGCTCGGGCCGTGCGTATCATCCGAGCGAACCT
>JAKLEG010000727.1 GCA_022703175.1 Myxococcota bacterium
GTTGCTTGGACAAGAGGGTAGCGGCTCATCCGTGATGACGACCGATTTCCAGGCGAATGGTCGGGTCGACCTTTTCGTCCTTGGTACCATTGAAACCGTTGAAGTGGCACCTGATGCGACGCTCGTGCACCTACCCAAAGCGGCAGTGTTTGAGGGCTTGGGGCGGGTTTATCGCACGCCGGTGGCCGACTTTGATGGCGATGGACTCCCTGACATCGCGCGTCCATTCCCCGCGTGTGGTTTCGAATGCACGACGCCTGCGTTTGACGTTTATCTCAATCGCCCTTGATCCTGTTCAATCTCAAGGATCGGGCCCTCACGGGAGGAATGAAGCGGGTCTGGGCGTCAGCTCCACAGCGGGCGACGTGGCGATGCTGGCGTACGGCAAGTTTTACGCTGGGGCGTGGGTCTTGGCTTTTTGTGCTGTGGCCAGCACGACACCCGCCGCCAGAAAATACTCGCCGGCCTGCACTTTGGCCGCGGTGGTTTCGATCCAGGGCTCAATCTCGTTGCGTCGGCCGCTCAACTCGGACTTGAAGCCGAGCAGAATGCGCGCCAGCACCGGGAAGGGCAGGTCTGAGGTGGTAAAGGTGAACAGTTTGGTACGAATCGCCGTAAAGCCAGCCTCATGCAGCATCCCGGCAAGCTTACGCCCAACTCGGCGGTCGCCACCTTTGCGCTGTTGACGTTCGTCGGCCGTACTTAAGAGCTGGGTGATCATTGGATCTTCGGGGTGCTGCAGCACCAAGCCATCGTCGGAGTCGAGGACGCAAATGATGCCACCGTCGGTCAGGGTTCGGTGCACCTCGGTAAGCAGAGCCTGTCGTTCGGGAGCGTGCTGCAAGACGAAGCGCAAGTAGCTGAAATCGCAACGATGGTCGGCAAGGGGTAGTTTGGCGCCCTGCACCTGCATGGTGGTCAGCCCTCGGGCCGGGCGTTTTGTGACGTATTGTTCACACCGAGCCAAGAGCTTCGGGTCTGTGTCGGTCGCCAGGACCTCACCGTCGGTGGCCAGCTCGCAAAGCAACGACGTGATGAAGCCCGGGCCACAGCCAATCTCCAACACACGGTGCTCGGCGCGTAGGCCGCTTTCGGTCAAGACGCGTTGCTCCAAGGGTCGGAGAATCTTCGATTGTTGTTCGAGCCGCTGGAGTTCCAGGGTCGCGTCCGAAACTTGGTCGATAATGTACGAGCCTTCGTGGGACATGGTGGCCTCTACTTGATGACCTTGAGGAGCTGTTCGCGAACATCGGCAAACTCGCGGCGCGCGACTGCAAGTTTAAGTCGTTGCAGCGGCCCGGCGTTGCCGAAGCGGAGCTTTCGCCGCACATAGACGCCTGTGTAGGGGTCGAACTGGCTGAACCAGGGAGCGGCGAACAGCGGCCGACGTTTGAGGAGCGCGACCAACACCTCATTGGCCAGCATGGCCGAGCCCAGGTGGCAGGCGCTGGCGATGGAGGGCCCGGTGCCGCGGCTCGCGAGCTTCTCTTTGTCAAAGCGGAGATATTTGAAATGCAGGCCAGCGGGCGCCATGCCGAGGGTGAAGCGCAGCATCTGCTCGAATTTATCTTGGCCGTCACGCCAGCCAAAGTAGGCGGCCGTCGACATCTGTCCGGGTACAAATGCGTGCAGCGTGGCCGAGAACCCAAGCGGTGCCGAGAGGATGACCGTTTTGTGGTGCCGTTCGCAAGCGGCGTAGAGCGTGCGGCGCGCGGTGAGGCAGAAGAAATCCAGCGAGTCGACCACGACGTCTGCACTTTCAATGAGTGTGTCGACGGCGTCGGGTTGGACACCTTGCCGGAATTCTTGGATCTCCAGGTCAGGGTTTACATCGCGCGCCATGGCAGCCATGACGCCGACTTTGGTTTGGCCATAGCTGCTTTGTGTGGCGCCAATTTGGCGATTGCTGTTGGCGATATCGAAGTTGTCGATGTCTGCCACCGCAAAGCGGTTGATGCCCATGCGCACGAGGTTCATGAACGTCAGTCCACCTAAGCCTCCTAGGCCCGCGACCGCGACCTTGGATGCTCGGAGACGCGCTTGTTCGTCTTCGCTGATGACCCCGATATTTCGCGAAAACCGTCGCTCATAGTCACTGGTCGTCATGCGTTCTCCCGGGGGTCGAGGACATGTTCAGACCCCGAAGGTTATGGTGCAAACCTAGTTCGAGCAAGCATCCTGGTTGTGTTACGTTGGCGGCATGATCCGGCAGGGGCTCGCGACTTTCCTTGGGTTTGCGGTGGGCGCGTGTGCAAACACCGATGCCGAGGAGGTGGCACGTATTCGGCTTGAGGCCACCCTCCAGGCAGGCGTCGAATTCAATCGGGTGCAGATGGTGATCACCGCTGAGGCGGGCTCCTCGCCGTTCTACGAGGCCAGCTGGGACGTCGGCAGTGAGGCGCTACCTTCGCTGCCGGCCACCGTGGTGGTCCGCCGCGGCTCGACATCGCGATTGCGGGTCATCGCCGACGCGCTCTGGCATACGTTTGTGGTGGATCGCCAGGAGGCTGCGATCGACTTCGCGAATACCGACCAGCGCGAGGTGTTGTTGGTGTTCGGTTCTCGCTACCTGTGCGGCAA
>JAKLEG010000728.1 GCA_022703175.1 Myxococcota bacterium
CGTAGCGCCGCGCAATCTCCAGCGCTTCGTTGATGCTGACGGTGCGGGGGATATCGGGGCAGTGCAGGATCTCATAGGCCGCAAGCCGAATCAGGTTGCGGTCCACTTTATCCATGCGGCTCATCTTCCAATGGTGTGACACCGAGGCGATGGCCTGGTCGAGCCCGGCGAGGTCTTGGGCCACGCCACGCGCCAAGCGCTCGGCATAGGCCTGCTCGTCCTCCGACACCGGTTCGAAGCTCTCCCAGTAGCGCGCGATGGCCAAGCCAATCTGCTCACTGGAGAACGAGCGTTGCTCCCGCTCGAACTGCACGTCCAATTGATAAAGAATCTGCAGAGCGCACTCGCGAGCGCGACGTCGCATGATGCTTTTACTACCGTCCTGCGGCCTTGAGCGTCCGCATGAGCTGGGCCATCTCGATGGCCGTCACCGCTGCATCGAAGCCCTTGTTACCGCCTTTGGTGCCCGCCCGTTCAACAGCCTGTTCTAGCGTGTCGGTGGTGAGCACACCAAAAACCACGGGCAGCCCTGAACTCCACGACGCTTCTGCGACACCGCGCGAGACTTGGGTTGCCACATAGTCAAAATGCGGTGTGCCACCGCGCATCACTGCGCCCAAGCAACACACCGCGTCATACTTACCACATTCGGCCAGGCGTCGCGCCACGAGCGGCATCTCAAAGGTGCCCGGCACCCAAGTAACATCAACATTTTTCAAGTCGACATCGTGCCGCCGCAGCCCGTCCAGCGCACCGTCCAGCAACTTGGAAGTGATGAATTCGTTAAAACGACTCACCACAATCGCAACCTTGAGGCCGGCGCCCACGAGGTTGCCTTCAAACGTATGGCCCACACTGTCTGTCATCGGTCTCAATCTCCTAAAGGCCCTTGGCTACGCCCCCGCTTATGACCTGAAGCGGTTTGTCTGGCAACGGGGTGAGCTTCGGAACGTTGAGCGCCACGACACTCTCCACATGCAAGCCATAAGCCTCGATACCTGCAAAGCGGCGAGCGTTGTTACTCAACAGGCGCAGCTTCGACAAGCCCAAATCCCGTAAGATTTGTGAGCCGACGCCAATCTCGCGAAAGCTACCTTGGACGTGAGGATCGGGTTCGTGGTTGTCACCCAGCGTGGCCAAGCGCCGATCGAGAGGCATGTCAGGCGTTCCGCGGTCGATGAACACCACCGCGCCGCGCCCCTCGCTGACGAGCTTGCTCATGACCGCATAGAGAATTTGGCGTTCGTTGGACACCAAATCATCCAACACGCTGGTCAACGGATAGCCGGCATGCACCCGCACGAGCGGCGCCGGTTCCCCCAGAAGATCGCCTTTGACCACCGCCAGGTGCTGATGCGCGTCCACTGTGGTGGCATAGGCAATCAGCGTCAACTCACCCCATTGCGGATGTACCACCGTCTTCGCGGTGAGCCGTTTCACCAACGTTTCGGTGCGCAAGCGGTACTCAATGAGTTCGGCGATGCTCAGCACCAGCAGGTCGTGGGCCGCAGCAAAACTTTTCAGCTCGGGCAGGCGCGCCATCGTACCGTCGTCGTTCATGACCTCGCAGATGACGCCCGCGGGCGAAAGCCCTGCCAGGCGTGCCAGATCGACGACCCCCTCGGTTTGGCCGGTACGCACAAGCACACCGCCGGGCTGAGCGCGCAGCGGAAACACGTGCCCCGGGCGCACCAGGTCGTCGGGTCGGCAATCGTCACGCATGGCTGTCAGGATGGTTACCGCTCGATCTGCTGCACTGATGCCAGTGGTGACACCCCGCCGAGCTTCGATCGACACGGTAAACGCGGTACCAAATGTGCTGGTATTCTCTGCAACCATCGGCGGCAGCTCCAGGCGGCGGATCCGCTCATCGGTGAGCGCCAAGCAAATCAAACCGCGTCCCCACTTGGCCATGAAGTTGATGGCCTCGGGGGTGACCTTCTCTGCCGCCAAGCACAGGTCGCCTTCGTTCTCGCGATCTTCGTCGTCTACGAGGATGACCATCCGTCCGGCGCGAAACGCCTCGATGGCCGCTTGGACCGTCTCCAATGTCACAAAAATCCCTTATCTTTCAGGTAATCTACCGTCAAGGTTGGGCCCTTCGTGGGGCCCTCCAACAACCGCGCCACATAGCGGGCCAACACGTCGGCTTCGACGTTTAACCGATCCCCCACCTTTAGAAGCGGCAGGGTCGTCTGGGCCAAAGTGTGTGGAATCAAAGCCACCGTCAATTCGTCGCGTTCGACCCGAGTCACCGTCAAGGAGACGCCCGAAAGCGTCGTCGAGCCACGCGCGGCGGTCAGCCGAATGATCTCGTCCGATACAGCCACCGTCAGGTAGAGGGCACTCCCCTCCTGGCGCAGCGCCCGCACCACGCCAACCCCATCCACATGCCCCATCACCAGGTGGCCATCCAACCGGCCGCCCACCGCCAGCGCACGCTCCAGGTTCACCGGGGCGCCCACCCGCAGTTCTCCCAAGGTCGTTCGCTTCAGCGTCTCGGACGCCGCCTCGAACGTCAGGGTACTTGCCGCCTGCGCAACCACCGTGAGGCAACAGCCCTCGATGGCCACTGAG
>JAKLEG010000729.1 GCA_022703175.1 Myxococcota bacterium
GGTGTGGCTTAAGTCCAAGGCGTGTTCGACGCGGGCGCCGTTCAAAGCGGCACCGTGGGCTGCCACCAAGTGTGGGTGTTCGGGGACCACGATCAGCTCGCCAAAGCGCTCACGCAGCCAATGCAGTACCATGGCATTTTGAGCCACGCCGCCGATGACCGCGGTGCGACCGGCGAGAGGTCGGCCGCACAACAAGGTGCCGAGCAGGGTGCGGGTCATGCCGCGACACAAACCCGACCACATCGCCGCTTTGGAGTAGCCTTCTTGTTGGCGATGGATCAGGTCGCTCTTGGCAAAGACACTGCAACGAGCGGCAATGGACGGCGGCGCTTCAACCACCTCGAAGCATTTGGCGTCGTCATGGGAGATGCCGAGCCGGCCAGCCTGCTCATCGAGGAAGGAACCGGTCCCGGCTGCGCACAGTGAGTTGGCGCTGTGGCCTTGGAAACGCCCTTCGGCATCCAATTGGATAAGTGCACATGAACCTCCGCCGACATCCAAAATCTCGACGACATCGGTGTGTTGCGCGCGGACCCCAGCAAGTTGTGCCTGCACCAGGTCGACCACGGGCCACGTCAAGAGGGCGGCGACTTGGGGGGCGCCCGAGCCGGTCAAACCGAGGGAATCCCCCACTTGCACACCCAGCTCGCCCAACGCGACGCTCACGGCATGCTCGACCTCTCCATGATGGCGAAGATAGTGCGTGGCGCTGACTTGGCCAGCGGCATTCAGACGCACGCCTTTAACGAAGAGAGCGCCGATATCGAGACCGATGCGACCCAGACCGCTTGTCATGGTGGCTCCTTGGAGACGTTCGTGAAACCCAATTTCGCGTGCTCTCCCTCCCCGGACAGAGCGCACGACAGGTTCGTTAGGGCAATTCGGCGGGCACTTTGCCGTTTGCCGCGGCGAAGGGGAACACAAATCGTCAACGGGCATCCATAAACTCTGCTTATTGACGGCTCGGGTGCTGTCATTCCGGTTAGGCTGGCGGCACATCACAGCTGCTTTACCCATGACCAGCCATGGGGGGTATCGCGAGCGGGGTCGGTCGAGGTTGTGAACGGCGTTCTTCTCACGTTATCGTCGCACGATTGGAGTCGCCACGATGAGTGTTGCCAATCTCCGACCAAAAACTTTGCGCCAGCTTGTCTGCGCGAGTTTCGTGGGATTATGGGCGTGTGCGCAGTCCGTACCCGTTCCAGCAGCGGCGCGGCTACGTATCGAGACCACGTTGATGGCGGACGTGCAGATTAATCAACTCCGGGTGGAGTTGTGGGAGCCCGGCGCGGCCTCGTCGTTTTATGATGCGCGCTTTCGGCTTGGCACAGAAGCGCTTCCAAGTTTGCCCACCGAGTTGGTGGTGTATCGTGGGCGAAGCTCGACCGTGCGAGTGATCGCCGAGGCGTTTCTTGAATCGTTCCTGGTCGATCGACAAGAAGTGGTATTGGATTTTGCCACCAGGGATGCAGCTCCGCAGGTGTTGATCCTCGGGGCGCATTGGATGTGCGGCAACGGTTTGCTCGATGCGGGTGAGGAATGTGACTGCGGCATTCCTGACACACAGCCAACGACCTGCAGCGGTGTCAACGACGACGTTGCACCGGATCATTGCCGGGTCGATTGTCGGGTCGCGCATTGCGGCGACGGTGTCATTGATACGTCTGAGGAGTGCGACGACATGAACGACGTGGATGCCGACCCCTGCACCAACGCCTGCCTCAACAACGTCTGCGGCGATGGTGTGCTGCTGCCCGGCACCCTGTGTTTTACGCGGGCACCGAGTTCAGCCGAGATGCTGGATACCGATAGCGTCGGCAAGCTCTTTGCTCTCGAAGTGGATGGCGACGGGCGACCGGACTTGGTGACCATCGAGCGTGATTTCAGGACGCGCCGAAACTTGGGGGATGGCACGTTCGCACCCTATGTTGTTTCTGACACTGCCGATCTGGTCTCACACACCCCGATGCCTGCAAGGCTCAACGACGACGCGATCATGGATGTGGTGTTTTACAATGGGCAGTACGGCAAGGTCACAGCAGCGCTTGGTGACGGCGCTGGCGGTATCGTTCGCTATGATAGCCCGGCGTGGCCCAGCAGCGAGAGCCAAGCCCTATCGTACTATTGGAGCTGGGGCGTCGGACGCATCGATGGCGATGACCTGGATGATCTCTTTATTACCCACAAATTGGCCGAGCGGATTAACGTCCTGCTTGCCGATGGCGCTGGCGGTTGGCGCTATGCCCCCTCAATCGAGCTCCCGTCGACCCTGAGTGACGTGCTTGCGGTGCATCTGGCGGATGTTGATGAGGACGGCGACAACGATGCCCTCATAGGGTTCAACGTGGCAGGGCTGGTGGGTGATGTGGCCCTTTGGTGGGGTCACGGCGATGGTACGTTCGACTATGCCGGCATTCTGAATTTGGGCTCGGCATCGGGTGAGCCGTTCCGACCGTTGGCGCTTGCAACGGTCGCCGCGGATTCCCAGTTCCTTGATCTGGTCGTGCTCACCGGCGATACGTTGATGTTATTCCTGGGTGACGGTTTGGGTGGTTTCGTCGAGCACGCGAGC
>JAKLEG010000073.1 GCA_022703175.1 Myxococcota bacterium
CACAAGAGTGGCCGTGCGTGCAAGCATGAACGCTGTGAACGCGGTGGCGAGCATCTGTACCACGGACCAGCCGAACGCCCGCGGTCCGGCCGAATAGCGTAACGCTCCTGAGGCGTCGGGGCTTGGTAATATTGACGGGTCTAGGATGGGGGCGTGCTGGCTCTGGCCGTAGATGAGCAGGGCGATGGCCGTGATGCCTAGGAGTACGGCCGCGGCATCGAGGGTTCGTCGGACGCCGGTCGTCAAGGCGAGGGGCTGGTCTTGCGCAGGTACGAAGCGTTGGACATACACGTAGGCCAACACGGGGATGTTGAGGATAAACGGATAGTAGATGAACTCTTCGACCGGCGCGGCGCCGATGCGCAATCCCGAGAGAATGTCGTCCTGTTGGTAGAACCACCAGTAGCGCTGAGCCAGCGCCACGAGCTCAAAGATTGCCCCGAGCGTCGTGAAGAGCACACTCACCGTCACGAAGGCGAGGCGATCCCCTTGGCTCAACTGGGGGAATACGCGCCAGAGCAGCCACACCATCGGCACGCCGATGAGCACCCCCTCGTGCAGCAGGTACCACGGCAGATGCAGATCCCAGAAGTCGCCCAGCCGCTGGGCAAGGATGACGAGAAAGAACGCGGCCGCCAAGAACGCGATGCTTCTCAGGAGTGGCATGTCACCCTTTCCGGCCGTGAGCGGCCGTAGGCGGTTCTTTCCACTTACCTGCAGTCATGATATCGAGTTCGCAGCTAACGGCCAGGATTTCTCGGATTGGGTATGTGGACGGGCCAACGATTCGCCGCCTGGAGCTACCGAAGTGTGCGTTTGTTGGAGGATATCGACCTTCTCCGACGCGTGATCTTTCGCATCTGGTGGTTCTCGAATGTCTGCACCGCCGCTGGCATTTTGCTGACCCAAGCAGATCTTATCGAAGATAGGTTCCGGTGGGCTTTCCGAGCGTTCATGCTCGTCTACCTTGTGAGCCATCTACCCCTCTACATTTGGTTCAAGCTTCGCCCGAGCCAGCCGGTCTTCGCAGTGCTGACGGCCGCGGTGTTTGTGACGACGCGCTTTCTGTTCTCCATTTCCAACGTGGCGCCCCATCAGCTGCTCGGCACCGAGGTCGTCCTCTTCACGCTCGCGCTATTCATGGCCATGCTGCTTCTGGAGCCGCCCTTCTACCTGACGGTGACGACCCTCGCCTCGACGGTGATGGTGGGCAAGGTCCTGAGCGTGATGGCCGAGACCGAGCCCGGTCAGTGGCGCAGCGTCGCCGTTTCGTCGCTGGGCGTTGTGGTTGGCGCCTGGGGGTTACTCAACTTGGCCTCCTGGCTGCTCTCTCACCATCATCGAGAATCGGCGCGTGCTTTTGCGCAGCTTGCGGCGCAGAACGAGCGTCTTGAGCGTGCGGTCGAGCATCGTGCAGCGATCATCCGCAGACAGCAGGAGCACTTGAGCCGTGCGGCTAGGATGGAAGCTTTGGGGACCCTCGCTGGCGGTATTGCCCATGATTTCAACAACCTCTTGATGGGCATCCAGGGGAGCGCCTCACTGATGCAGGTGGAGTCGAATCGCTGCGCGGCCGACGTCGAGTACTTGGCCAATATCGAGCGCTGCGCCAAGAGCGGCGCTGAGCTTACCTCCCAGCTCCTGGGTTTTGCGCGCAGCGGCAAGTACAATGTCGTGACCCTCGACCTCGATCGCCTCGTTGACAGTACGCTTCAGCTGTTCGGTAGCGCCAAGCGGCAGGTTGTACTCGACCGACAGCGACAAGAAGCCCTCTGGCCGGTGCATGCCGACAAAGTACAGCTGGAGCGCGTGCTCCTGAATCTGTTCAACAATGCAGCCCACGCGATGCCCGGCGGCGGCCGCATGCATGTCGAGACGCACAACGTCGAGCTTCCGGTAGACCATCAAGAGGCGATCGAGATCCCTGCGGGGCGCTATGTGCATCTGACGGTTCGGGATGAGGGCGTCGGCATGGACGCCAAGACGCTTGAGCGAGTCTTCGAGCCCTTTTTCACCTCTCGCAAGGACGGCACGGGCACCGGCCTAGGGTTGGCGACGGCCTTTGGGATCATCAAGAACCACGATGGTTTCATCATCGCGAAAAGCCAGCTCGGCCAGGGGACGACGATGGATGTCTATCTGCCGGCCTGCGACGAGCCTTTACCCGAGGAGTCGGCAGCTCCCCAGGCCTTCTTGCCGCCGGGCGACTGGACGGTGCTTCTGGTCGACGATGAGGACTGCGTCCGCGATGTTACGCAGAACATGCTGGAGACCGTGGGCTGTACAGTGCTCGCGGCTCGGAACGGCCCGGAGACCCTTGAGCTCTTCCGTGCCCGTCAGGGGCAGATTGACCTCGTGATCCTCGACATGACGATGCCGGGGATGAGCGGCGCGGAGGTGTTCGACGCCCTGCGCGCTATCGATTCGCAAGTGAAGGTCTTGCTGTCGAGTGGCTACAGCGCTCAGGAGCACGCCGCTGCGCTCCTGAGCCGTGGCTGCAACGGCTTTTTAGGGAAGCCGTATGGCGTGGCGGACCTGGTCACCAAGCTCGTTGAGCTGCTTACTCCCTCGACGCAAGATCGCCCTTTTCGAAGCGTTGCACATTGTGGGCAAACACCTCCATACGGGCAGTGATGGCGGGCGGGTAAGGTTGACCATCGTTCTCCAGTGAGATGACCGGGTAGCCGCGCGCCTTGGCCCACGGGCTGTAGACGCCCTCGATCAAGCGACCGGGTAAGCAGCCAAAGGGCGCAATGATGGCGACACCTGAGTAGCCATCTTGCATCGCGATACGGCCCACGGCGGGCGACACGGTGGCCTCGCTTTCCAGGTCGGGCTCGACAAAGATATGCCGGCCTTCCTCGATGGCGGTTTCCATATCGTCCGGGGCTTCGGGCACAAAGCCGGTTCCCATGAGCGCATCCTTGAATTTGCGCTCGACGTTGTTCTTCCACCACTCTTCAATGTGGTACCAGGCCTCTTCTTGCAGGCCTCCCTCGCGGATGACTTTCAATAGGCCGTCCCGACGCCGACGCTCGTTCATGATGAACTTGCGGGCATAGTCGGTGTAGTGCATCCACTCGGTGATGCCGGTGACCTTGGGGAAGATATCTTTGTCGATCAAGAACTCCGACAGTTCCCCCACCGAGAAGTCGTCGCGGCGCACGTAGATTTCGCCGACAATCAGGACTTTCTTGATGTCGTCCAGCGTGCGGCGCTTGGGGATCTTGGCAAACTCAACCCCGGCCCGTTTCACCGCCGCTTCCATCGCGTCGGGGCTCTTGGCAAAGCCGTCCAAGACCTCTTGCCAGCAACGGTCGAACACCTTCATGCCGGCGTCCACGTCTTTGGCTAACAGTCGAATGCCGGCGCGCACGTCGGTGAAGTAGTCGCCCGCCACCAGGGCTCGCCAAATCTCCTTGGTCATCGAGGCGCCCAACTCGCGGTATGAGTTTTCGGCGCCGCACACCAGCACCACCACGTTCTCCCAGCCCAGGTCGTGGAACACCTGTTCATAGAAGATGTGATACTGGCCGGTGCGACACGGACCCAGCGTGGAGGGGACGAACACCAAGAAGACCTCGCCCTCGCGGTTGGGTGGGTTCTTTTCGAAGTATTGCAGCACCGAACCCAACACCAGCAAAGCCGGGATGCACTCTTTGCCCGAGGCTACGTCGCGCGCCAATTGGGTGGAGTGCACGTCGGCGGTGGGCAGGTGAGTGGCGTTCAAGCCCGCGCGTCGTGAGGCCATCGTGGTGGCTTCGGTGGAGAGGTCGCCCATCGACGGCCACACCAGGTGGATGCGCGGATCGCGGATATCGATCTGCTCGCCAGTTTTGTGGTCGACGATGTCGCAGAACTCATCTTTGAGCTTGATGGTGAAGCGCGCCTTGCGCTTGGGCTCAGGCGGCGGCATCGCCGCGCGACGATACGACTCGACGATGTCCAAGAACGCCTCGACGCGGGTGTCGAGGCCTGCGTCGGCGGTGTGCGAGTCGATTTCCAACACCAGGTAAGGCTTTTGCTCCATTAACCAACGTACGTAGTGCAGCATGAAGGAGTCGGGCGCACACGAGAAGTTGCTCACCCAGGTGAGGTACAGGTTGGGGATCGCCTTCACGGTGTGCACGGCGCGCATGTTCTGCTGGCCGTAGTACCAATACATGTTCGGCACCGAGGGATCCTCGGGGTCGTAGATCATGTCGAACGGCACCACCGCGACACCTTGGCTGACCACCTTGCGCGGAATGCCCATGTTGGCATCCCGGGTAAAGGCGTTGTACGGCCGCCCCAAGAGCGCCACGTAGATCCGCTCGGGGTTGTCGCGCATCTCCTGCAGCACTTTTTGCCCAAGCGCGCGGTAGGCGGTGAGGAAGCCTTGGTATTTCTCCATCGCCACCGTGTAAGCCTGCTTGGCGTCACGCTTGGTGAACCCGAGCTTCAGCGCCATGTCTTCAAACGCCGGCAAGCTCGCCTCCCAGCCATGCTTGAACGACACCACCGGTCGCAGCACGTGGTCATCGGTGAGGCCAAAGGCGTGGCGCGCAAAGAACGGTAAGCCCTGGGTGAGCGGACAAACACAGGCGTGCACCGGGTCGTCTTCGAGCGAGGGCATGTCGCGGAAGTGCGGCAAGAACAGGTAGTCGACCTTGTGGTCGATGACGTCTTGGATGGCGCCGTGGGCGATTTCGGCCGGGAAGCAGTAGTTGCTCTCTTGTTTGGCGATGCCCTCGGAGGAGATCGATTCCGACAGCTTCGCGCGAATGCCCAGGGTGTGGAAGAACCAGGCGTAAAACGGCCACAGCGAGTGCACCGAGAACGCCTTGGGTACGCCGATGACCTTGTCGTTGCGCACCACCAGCTCCTCCGGCTTGGGGGCGTGGTCCACAAATAGCATGCGCGAGCGAATCTCGGTGTAATCCACCGCGTAGTCGCCATGGGCGCGTTTGCTCTTGCGGGCGTTGGTGTACTTGGAGCAACGGCCGCCAAACGGGTACTGCTTGCCACTCACCTCCAGCCGGCGAATGTCGCAGTAGTTCTCGCACGACTTGCAGACGAAGCTCGACTTGTAGGTGATGAGCTTGGTGAGGATGGCGTCCAGGTCGAACGGCGATTTATCGAGCAGCCCTTCTTGCTCTTTTAACTTGGCAAGGCGCGCGACGCCAAAGGCGCCCATCAGCTCGGGGGCCGGCGGCACGATGATGTTCTTGCCGGTGACTTGCGCAAACGCGAGCGGCACGGCGGGGTTCTTGGCCACGCCCCCTTGCAACGTGATGTAGTCGCCGATGCTGCGGTTGCCGACCACGCGGTTGACGTAGTTGGCCACGATCGAGAAGACCAAACCCGCCACGATATCTTCGCGGGTGGCGCCTTGTTGCACCGCCTTGCGAATATCGGAGTTGATGAACGCCGAGCAGTGCTCACCAAACTTGAGCGGGGTTTTGGCGTTCATCGCGATCGGACCAATTTCGGCGGCCGAACCGATAGAGAGGTCGCCCGAGGCTGACTCCTCCAAGAAGCTGCCGGTGCCGGCCGAGCAGGCCTCGTTCATCGCGTAGTCAATCGGCACGCCGTTGTTGATGCGCACGTACTTGGCGTCCTGGCCGCCGATTTCGAAAATCGTATCGACCTTGGGCTCGAAGTAGGTGGTGCCAATCGTGTGCGCGATGATCTCGTTGTAGACCGCCGCTGTCTCCAAGAAGACACCCAACAGCTCGCGCGATGAGCCGGTGGTGGCCAGCAATGTCACCTTTGGGTTCACGCCGCCCAACTGCTTTTGCACCTCGCGGATACACTCGCGCACCGCGTGCACCGGATCACCGTGGGTGCGCCCATAGTGCGAGGCCACCACTTCCAGCGTGTCGTAGCGGATGAGCGCTACCTTGGTGGTGGTCGAGCCGCCGTCCACGCCCAAGATGTACTCGGCGTTGGGGTCGAACGGCGCCATGATGCTGTCGACGTAGCGAACCTTGTCGGCCGCGGTGGCAAGCGGCGGAAAGGTGGAGTAGGCGAGGGCTTTGCCATCTTTGATGAGCGCATCTAGGTTTGGCAGCTCACGGCCCTGCTCTGCGGCCAGGTGGGCGGCGCCAAAGGCTTCGAAGTAGGGGGCTTCGGTCGGCACCAGCAAATCGAGCTCGGGCCACTCTGTGCGCAGGAAGTTCACCAAGAAACGGTTCTGGGTCACACCGCCTACGAGCACCACTTGGCCGTCGTGGATTTTGGCCTTGGTCAAAAACTCCGAGACCTTGTCGGCCATCACCTTGGATAACGACAGCGCGATGTCGCCCTTGGTGGCTTCGCCCTTGTTCAGCCGGTGGGTGCAGTCGGACTTCATGAACACCGAGCAGCGCGCCGACAATTTGAACACCGTCGCGCTCTCGGCGGCCTTGTCGTAATCTTCGAGCCCCAAGGCCATGCGCCCAAGTTGCTGCCTGAAGAACTCGCCGGTGCCCGAGGCACATTTGTTGCCCGCGTAGTTGCTAATGATGCGCCCCTGGGCATCCAGCACGTAGACCACCAGGTCTTCGCCCCCCATCGACACCACGGCGCGAGGTTGCACCCCCAACGCGCGCAAGCCGGCCTCAATGGCCACGGGCGCAATGACGTTCGGGATGGCCAGGCGTGCGCGACCTTCGGTCCCGGTGACCAAGGCGCGGGTGGGCCTGTGGCTGCCTTGCAGGTCGAGGCTCGCATACAGCTGACCCAAGGCGGTGAGCAGGTTACCTTCGTGGGCGATCACCGCGGTATGCACCGCGCCGTCACCGGTTTTTAGGTACGCCTTGGCGTTGGTTGATCCAATGTCGATGCCAAAAAGGGTGTGATTCATGACTACACCGATCACGCAGTTGTCTTACGACGGAGCCAAATTACCGGCTCAAGTCGTCCAACCTCAGGGAAAATGGGTCTACCCCCGAAAAGCGCGGCGTACCTTACTAAAACAAAAGTCGTTTGGGAACCGCGGAGTTGCGTCTCGGCGACGCAACGTTAACGCAGCCACAAAGCCTCCTGGTTCACGTAGCGTTCCAGGCAGGGCGCCTGGTTGGTGACGAATACGTGCGGCCGGTCGCTCGGTTTGTTCGGAAGCCATACGAGGGTAGAAGAACGGGTGCCATAGGGCCCAGCATGCACACAGGGGGCGCGGGTGGCGGGTGGGCGCCAGGGCTCAAGCTCCGCCGTTTCCGGCGGCACGTCGTGGCTGCGAAGCATTCGGGTAAAAGGCTCGGCAAGTGTCGCCAACGGTTCACGCCCCACGTGAGCCAGCGCGTTCTTGACGGCATCGACTTTGGCAGAGGGGGCGCCCAACGGCCGGTTTTCCAGGACGGTGAGGCCTGTCGGGAGTGCGAAGGGGGTTGGATCGCCGCCCGCGAAATCGACGTAGAAGGCATGCGTGCGATCCGCTACCACCAGGTAGCACGGGTTGAATTCGGCAGGTGTTAGGCTGGCTACGGCAGCGACTGCCTCCAGCGCCGTGGGTTGATTTGCCATCAGCAGGGGCAGTTGGCCGCGGGAACGTTTGCTGGGGTTCATGCCTCCCGGTTGTGGGCGGTTGGTAAGTCCGGCAATAACGCCATGTTCGCCAATGGCCAACCAAGTGCCGCCCGCGCGGGCATCTTGGCCCCCCAACAGCCGCGGGCTCGCAGCCCGCAAGACGCCGAAATCACGACTTTCGCGCTCCAAGAGCTCATCGCGGTTGGCCGCGACCACGAGCGGCGTGTCGGGATGCGCACCTACCAGCAGGGCAATGAGGCACATGTCATTATTGCGGTTGTGCGGCTTGTGAGGGGACGCTTGGGACGGCGCTGGGCGCGAGCGGTTGCCCTGGCAGCCAACCTTCGGGGACCTCGATCGCCACGCGCGCAAAGGCGGTGTGGGTACGGGGGTCGATGAGGCTTTCGACCACGTGGCTGCCCTCTAGCTTTTCGTTCCCCAACCACTTGGCAAGCTCGAAACGGGCGCGGTTCTCGGCCGTGCTGCGGGCGAGGGCGGCGTTCTTGATGCGTTCGGCCCGGCCGGTGGCCTCCAAGAAGCGCTTGTTGTCGCGCAACACCACTTGGGCCGCCACGCGGGTCCATTCGGGCGCCTTCTTCACCGGCGGCTCCATAGCCTCGGCCAAGACGCCCAGGCCGTTGAAGCCGACAGGTAGCACCACGCCTTGTGGGAGCGTGGGCAAGGCCCCCGGATCTCCGCCCACGCTGTCGCCCGGGATGGCAGGCACACCGACATCGGTGGGCGCGGCGAGGCCAGGTTGTGCCGCGGGGGTACCAGGCGTGGCAGGGGGGAGCGGCGCTGGGGTGCGGTCGGTTTCGCAAGCGGCGAGCACAACCACCATGGCGAACAGAGGCAACTTAGACATCGACAGACTCCTTAGGGGCGGACCTCAAAGGCCGGCGTGCGCAAGGCTTGGTCGGCAACGCCACTCGTGAGGCGGTTAACGGTCTTGAGGGTCTCGCGCAGGTGGGCCGATTCACTCATCAACCGGGACAGTTCGGCAAATGGGCTTTCGGGCTCCGGGTAGACCTTGAGGGTGACGTTGCCTTTGGCGGGGAGACCTGCGAGCCCTTTCAAAATGTCGAGCGCGACCTCGGTGTCCCCCAATTCGTCGACCAGCCCGAGCTCTTTGGCTTGCCGTCCTGACCAAATGCGGCCGTGCGCCATTTTGTCTAAGGCCTCGGGGGTGACGCCGCGGGCTTCGGCTGCTTTGGTGACGAAGTCCTGGTAGATGCGATCGATCGAGCGCTTCAGCCGCTCTTTGCGGTCGTCGGTGGGCGGGTCGAGCCACGAGAAGAAACCGGCGTTGGGGGCGGCCTCGTAGGTATCAAACGTGATGCCCAACCAATGGTTGAGCGCTTCGCGGGTGATAAAGGCAGCCTGGAAGACGCCGATGCTGCCGGTGATGGTGGCTGGTTGAGCCACGATCTTGTTGGCCCCCATCGCGACAAAGTAGCCGCCCGAGGCCGCATAGCTGCCCATCGAGACCACGACTGGGATGCCGGCTTCGCGGGTGACTTGCACCTCGCGCCGGATCAGGTCGGAGGCGATGTAGGAGCCGCCTGGGCTGTTCACCCGGAACAACACGCCTTTGACGCCCTCGTCGCGCGCTTGGCGAAATGCGTCGGTAAGCGTGTCGGAGCCCATGTCACCCTCGCTCTGGCCGGCGCTTTCGCCGCGGTGGATTTCGCCATCGCCCAACACCAACGCGAGCTTGGGGCCGTGTTCAAAGCGGCCGCCGTTTTTGGCGTAGGCCGAAAGCTCCAAGAACGGTTCGTCGCGACCCGCCTCTTTTTGGGCTTCGACCAACAGCTCGTCCCAATAGGCCAGGCGATCCACCAGCTTGCGCTCGGCGGCGTCGGCTGCCCCCAACGGACCGTCGGCCAGCCACCCCTGCACCACCTCCAAAGAGACGTTGCGCCGCGCGGCCAGGTGCGCAATCTCGTCCCGCTGTAGGTCGTCGATGACACTTTTTAAGGCCTCGCGATGCGGAGCGGTCATTTGGGTTTCGGTGAAGGTGTTGGCGGCGTTTTTGTACTCGGAGCGCTTCTCTACGTAGGCACGAATTTTCAGGCGGTCGAGGGTGCCGCGGATAAACGGCACTTCGGCGCGCAGGCCCACCAGGTTGATATCTCCCGACGGCGCAAGCACCACCTCGTCGGCCGTGACAGCCAAGGCGTAGGCGGCATCCCCGCGGTCGCCTTCGCCGGCGGTCTCCAGGAAGGCCGCGTTCCATTTTTCGCTGGCGCGGAACGTCGCCATCGCGGCCTCAATGGCTTGGATGTCGGCCAGGCTGATGACTGGGTTGCGGATGTCGAGCAACACGCCCACGATGCGCGGATCGTCGGCAGCGCGGCGCAGGCTATCCACCACGTGCTTGAGCGACACGGCCTTGTCGTCCTTTAACAGGTTCCAGAAGGTGGGCTCGACGCGCTCGCGGACGTCGCCGTCGAAGCGCAACAACAAGACGCTGTGGGAGGCCACGCGCGGCCCTTGGACCAGCGCCCAAACGACGAAGCCGCCCATCACCACCATCATCAGGAAACTTGCGAGCAGAAACCATTTCAGGACGCGGGCCATGTTACCTCCGGCGTCTCGTATCGTTTGGAGTGCGCCATATCAAAGGGAAGGGCGAATGCCGGGGAGTGTATGCCTACCGGAGTCGTCCCACAGCCTTCTCGTGGATGCTTCGCCCCCAACTGCTTTGGGGCGAAACCTGCGGGCGCAGCGTAGCGTGAGCGCGTAGGCGCTGCAACTCAAGATAAACAGGTAGCATAGGCGGCGCCAAGGCCTGCGGGAGGAGGGGAGCTAGGAGTAGAGGCGGGTCGGAGCAGCGAACGATGATTACTTGGCCAAGCAGGTCTTCTCGGCCTGGGTCAATTCCATCTGCATCGCGGTGATGTCGGCGGTGTTATCCGGGGACATCGCGGCGTCCTTGGCGATCTTGTCGATGGCTTCGCGCAAGGCCGTGGCGCGGTCGCAGTTCTTGTCTTGTTCGATTTCCTGCTTTTGCACCACGAACTTTGGCTTGTTCTCTTTGTACAGGGTCATCAGTTGATTCACCTGCTCGCGGGCCGCGTCGGGGCTGAGCTTGTTGGACGCGCAACCGGCGAAAGCGCCGAGACAGATGGCTACCACCAGGAATTTCTTCATAGGGTCACTCCTCGTCAGTTCGGTCAGCGCCTAGCGCCGACGGAGGTTGGGTTGGTTCTAAGCCCTCTCGGGTTTGAACGCCAGGAAATCGTCGCGGCTCGGACGTAGGGGTCAGCGTCGATATTCATGCGATTAGGGGCAGCAATCCTTCTTGATCTCACATCCCCTCCCATAGCAACGTAGGCGCAGGCTGGGCTCCTGAAGGGGTGGGATCTCAGCGTCTATCACACTCGTTGGAGGGATCTCATGGCCAACAAGAAAACGAAGAAGCCTGCCGTGGCGCGTGCGCGTAAGCCCAGCCGCAAAACCAACAAGACCGATGCCCACGTGGAGCGTGCGCTAGGCTCGTTGCCGCCCGATGCCGGGCAAACGCCGCCCAACATTCCGGTCGCGGCGGCGCTGCAAGAGGCCAACGATGTGGCCAAGGCGGCCAAGCGGCATTTTGCCAAGCTCAGGAAGCTGCCGTTCGATCATACCTTGGTGCCGATGTTGCCCAAGGTGGCCGAGGCGCTCAGGGACGCCGAAACCGAATGGCGCACGCTGCGCAAGCGCTTTGGTGACCAGAACCTGGCCTCGTTGCGCAAGGAGGCCGAGACGCTCAAGCGCGACTTGTTCGCCGCGGGTCGGTACTTCTTGCGGGCCGACGGCGCGGCGCAAGCGTTGCTCGACGCCGTGGCCGAAGGGGATGGCCTAGGCGACCTGATCGACGATTTGCACGTGTTGGCCGACGTCGTACACGCGCAGGCCCAAAAGCTACGTGGCGCTGACCTCGTGGGTGGCCCCGAAAAGGCCGCGGGCCGCGCCAAAACCCTGGCCACCGAGCTTGCCAACGCGGTGAGCGCCGAGAACACCGATGAGCGGGCGCAACGCGCCATCGCCCGGCGGAATAAGCTGTTTATGCTATTGAACGACGCCCTGCGCGAAATCCGCGAGGCGGCGCGCTATGCGCTGCGGCACGATGACGCGGCGTTGGCGCCGTTCCGGGTGCGCTATGCCAACACCCGCCAGAGACCCAAGAAGCGCGCTTCGACCAGCCCGGCGCCATCGACCACAGCGGCCGCCGCGACGGAGTAACCCAACCTAAGACGTCTTAGGTTGGTCGCCACACGTCTTAGGTTGGTCGCCACACGTCTTAGGTTGGCCCGCACACGTCTTAGGTAACCTCCAGGTGTCTTGGGCGTGCCGCCACACGTCTTAGGTTTGCCCCCACACGTCTTAGGCTCATCGCCACAAGCCCTGGTCTGCCCGCCACATGTCTTGGGCTCATCGCCACACGTCTTGGCCAGGCGGCTACTCGGCATGGGGTGTGTGAACTTACGTCTTAGGGGTGGCTCGACACGTCTGGGGCGTACAGACACGGGTCGCGGGAGGGGATGCGCGTCGCTTGGCTCGCTGCCAGCCTTGTGGCATATCAACGCCAACATCCTCAACAAGGGAAACCACCATGCACCTTCGCTCGCTGTGCGCCCTATCGGTTGTGATCTTTGCGGTTGCTTGCTCCAAAGAACAGGCCCCGACACCGCCGCAACCTCAAGGGCCGCAATTGGGTGGGGCCGCGGCCGCCGTGGCGCCGGCGGGTGCGCCGCAAGCTCAAGCCGAAGAAGCGCTGGTGACCGGCGTGACGAGCCTCAAGCGCGAAGCCTCCGACGCCCAGAAGCTGGATGACGCTGCGGGCAAGAAGGTGAACAACTGGGTGGCCACGTTGTATCGCGGCGAAGTGGTGACGGTGCAGAGCGTAAAAGACGACTGGGCCCAGGTGAAGGCCTCCGATGACTCCACCGGTTGGGTGAAGAAAGACGTGTTGTTGCCCAGCGAAGGCACCACGCTCGCGACGTTGTTCGAGGAGGCCAAAACCTTCAATCGCCCTGACCTCTTGGCGATGAACGCCAAGCTCACGTTGGAGCCGGGCGCGCTGTTGTTCGTGCTCAAGACCAAAGAGCAGTTCAGCGAAGTGAACGTGCAAGGCAAGACCACCGCGTGGGTGCTCTCGGAGCGCTTGAGCACCGACAGCAACGAAATCGCCGCGGCGAAGATCGTTAACAAAATTAAGTGGTTGAAGGCCAAGAAAGACCCGCAAGCCAAGGAGTTTTTAGAGCTCGCCAAGAGCCAGTTCGGCTCCAGTCGACTGGTTGGCATGTTGGACGAAGCCGACAAGGCAGGCGCCGATGCGGTGCCGGCCGATGGCACGGCCGCTCCGGATGCGGGCGCGCAGGCCCCTAACTAACGGCCTAGGATCCCCCACAGGTGGCACGCCGAGCCCCGGGTTCGGCGGCCCCAACGCGGTGCGATGCGCGCCAAGATTCTCATAGCCCACGGTGATACGCAGGCGCTTGAGCGTGCCATGGAGGAGCTCTCCAAGGCTGGCTTTGAAGTCGTCGCGACTCCCGACGGCGGCGACGCCTTTGCGCGCTTCTTTGAAGAACGTCCCGACCTGGTGATCTGTAGCGAAGGCCTGCCGGTACTAGATGGGCGCAGCTTCGGGCGGATGATTCACTCGCAGATGCCGGCCCTGCCGGTGGTGCTCTTGGCCGAGCATCCCGAGCAGGTGGCCAGCACTGAGTTCATCGTGCTGCGCGACCCGTTGAGTTTGCCGGAGTTCATTCAAGCACTCTCGGCGATTCGGCCGGCGACGCAATCGGGGGGGGGGCCTGAGAGTGAGTCTTCGGCCCAAGCGTTGGCGCCCAACGACGAGGTGCATCAGATCTTGGTGCACTTCCAAAGCGCCGGCAATTTGCTCGCGCTCCTGAATCCGACCGGTATGGAGCGGATGGCTCGCTCGGCAGTGCTGCAAAACCGCCAAGGTGACGAGCAGGTCATCTGCGAAGGCGATCGCTGCGACGGCTTCTACTTGGTGGTGGACGGCGAGGTGCGCATCACCTTGTCGGAGCGCAACAACCAAGAGGTGGCGCGCCTGTCGGCCGGTGAGTTCTTCGGCGAAATGGCGCTGTTGTCCGACCAGCCGCGCTCGGCGTCGGTGTGGACCTGCGGACCCACCCGCCTGTTGTTCTTCGAAAAAGATCCGGTGCTGCGTTTGTTGAGCGACTACCCGGGGCTCCGCGAGATCTTGGGCGGCGTCGCGGTGCAGCGTGCCGAGGAGAATCTTTGGCAGGCGCTGGCCGGCGACGACGATGTGCAGCGGAATCTCTCGGGCCTCTTGGGCGACACCGAAGTGAACCTGGATGAGGAGCGTGTGGAATCGCCACCGACCGTCGGGTCACCCCCGGAGTTGCCGCCCTTGCCCGGCGTGGTGCTCGCAGCGCCGCCAGGTGCGCCGCAGCCGCTCACGGTGCCGCTTTTGGATGTGCCGATGCCCACCCCGGTAGAGGTGCCAGCGCGACAACGACGCCATCGGGCCGCGAAACAGCTCAACGAGGGGGCGACCCGTGGACGCCCCAAGGCGGTGGCATGGGTGGCTTTGGTGCTGTTGGCCATGGTCGGCGTGGCCTTTGGGCTCAAGCTTGGTCCGTTTGCCATCGAGGCTGCGCCCGAGGTGCCGGCGTTACCGATGCAGGGGGGCGGTGGCGAGATGGATGGCGGTCTTGGCGCGCTCCCCACGAACGATGACGGACGTGCGCCCGGGGATGGGGCCCAGGAACTGTCGCCAGCCGAGGCTTTGTCTGCAGGTGACCCCAGCAGAATCCTGGGCGACGCGGCGTCGCAGCCGACCGAGACAGCTCTTACACCGCCCACCGTTGTTGCACCGGCCCCAGTCCCGCCACCACCGCCGAACGGTGTCACCTCAACCACCGAATTGGCGCTTGAACGTCGGCATTTGCGTCGGCAGCTGTTTGACGCCTACAAGCGCGAGCAGTACGCCGACGCCATCAAGTACGGCACGAAGCTGCGTGACGAATACGAGCTCGATTGGGAGGCGACGATCACGCTGGCGCATGCGGAGCGCTTGGGGGGCCAGCCCGACCGCGCGCTTACGGACTATGTGGCGTTCATCAAAGCGTACCCCAACTATGTGGTCACCGACGACGCTGAGTTTTTTGCCGCCGAGTTGTATGCCGCCCAGGGTAAAAAGCGCGAGGCGCGGGAGCTGTACCGGCGCGTGCTGAACAATCCCAAGAGCGATTTTCGCACCTCGGCCGACGAGCGCTTGAAGGCACTCAAGTAGCGCCTCGACACCCACCGGCCTCTCTTTATACACTCCGCGCCATGCCAATCGATTGGGGGCAAAGCGCCGCGGAGGCCATCGAGACGCTTCAGGCCTTGTTGCGCATCGACACCAGCAACCCGCCCGGACAGGAGCTAGCGGCCGCCGAGTACCTGGCCGATCGCGCACGTGCCCTTGGGTTATCACCCACGATCATTACGCCCGCACCTGGCCGCGGCAACGTGATTGTGCGTTTGAATGGCAACGGCCAAGAGCCACCTATTTTGCTCTCGGCGCACCTCGACGTGGTCCCGGCCACAGATGAGGGTTGGCGAGAGCCGCCGTTTGGCGGCGCCCTGGTGGATGGTTGGGTGTGGGGGCGCGGTGCGCTGGATATGAAGTACGCCGCCGCCCAGGCGTTGGCCGTGATGGGGCACATCAAGCAGAGTGGCATCGAGTTACGCCGCGACATCATTTTTGCCGGTGTGGCGGACGGTAAGCAGGGCGGCCGTTGGGGCGCGGGCCACCTGGTGGACCATTTTCGCCACCTGATTCAAGCGGAGTTTTGTCTCACCAAGCTGGGCGGCCTGATGGTGAAAGCCGGCTCGGGGCGCGTGGTGCTGGTGGGCACGGCGACCAAGGGGTTTGAGTGGTTGCGCGTGCGGGTACGTGGGCAACCGGGGAATCCTGGCAAACCCAATCCCCGCTCGGCGATCAATCGCTTGGTGCATGGCCTGCATCGGCTGGAAAACGGGCGCTTGGCGTACAGCTTGCCTGCGGCCACGCGCGCGATGCTGACGGGGTTGGCTGCGTTGCACGAAGGGAAGCAGGGGCTGGCGCTGAGCCTGCTCAAGAATCGCTTCACGGCGCCGTGGGCCCTGAGGGGCATCTCCGGGGAAGCCGGATACTTGCTGGAAGCATCGGTGTATCACACGGCCGTGGTGACGGGCCTGGAAGCAGGCGATCCGCGCACGCCCAACGTCGGCGCAGACACGGCGTCGGCGGTCATCGATGCGCGTTATCTGCCGTCATATACTCGCGAAAAGTTCTTGGCCAAGGTGGCGAGCATCATGGGCCCAGACGCCGAAATTGAATCGTTGCGCGGCTTGCCTCCTACCGATTTTGCCAGGCGCAACGAGCTGATGGTGGCGATTGAGCGTGCGGTGCAGGCGCGTGACCCAGGGGCGCACGTGTTGCCCTTTGTGGTGCCCGGATTTACCGATGCCAGTCACTACGCGCGCGCGGGTATGACGACCTACGGCTTTTTTCCCCTGGAGTTGGCCGCGGGCGAGCCGTTTTTAGAGCTGCTGCACGCGCCCAATGAGCGGGTCTCGGTGGCCGGTTTCACGGCGGGCCTGGGTTTGTTGGGGGATACCTTGGTGTCGTTGTGTGCCGCTGAACCTGCCCGGGCCACGGCGTTGCTTATGCAGGCATTGCCAGAGCGAGCCGCCGCGCCGCTCTTGTTGCCGGCCAAGTCGGAGTAAGGAGTCGTATGGAGTCTGCCAATCTCGCGATCATCGGCGCCGGCAAGGGAGGTTACGAGTTTCTTAAGGTGCTCTTGGGCATGCCAGGGGTGGCCATCAAATACGTTTGCGATGTGAGGTCCGACGCCAAGGGCATGATGTTCGCTGCGACGCATGGCCTGCGTTGCGTGTTGCATGCTCGCGAGGTGTTGGCCGATCCATCGGTGGATTTGATCATCGAGTGTACCGGCCGGCTCGAAGTGTTTGACGAGCTGAGCCGCAGCAAGCTCCCCTCGGTAAGCCTGGTGGGATCATCGGGCGCGCGGGTGATGTTTAGCCTGCTCGACTCTTGCAACACTGCCAATCGGAGTCTGCAGTCGTACCAGATCAACTTGGAGCGGCGCATCATTGAGCGCACCGAAGAGTTGGAGCGACTGAACACCGAGCTCCTGCAGGAGAAGGCTGCGACCGAGCGCTTGTACGAGCAACAGCGGTTGCTCAATGAAGAGCGCGGCAGGCACTTGATTCACACGACCCACCAACTCAAGGCCCCGTTCGCGGCGATACAGAACTACGTGGAGATCATCCTGGATGGCTACACCGGCGCCATCACCGACGAGACGCGCGAGATCATGCGCAAGGTCCAAGCTCGTTGCGAGCTCTTATC
>JAKLEG010000730.1 GCA_022703175.1 Myxococcota bacterium
CGTCTGGTGGGCGAGAACCGCACGGTGTACGGCTTTTCACAACCCTGTAGCAGCACCAACACCTGCGTCACAGGTTATGTCTGTAGCGCCACGAACCAGTGCGTACCAGAAACCGCCACCGAGACCTGTGTGCCTGCCTGCAGCGACGGTAGCCATTGCGTCAACCAAGCCTGTGTACCTTTGGGCGGTGACAGCGACGCGGTCGACCCGACCGGGGGCGATAGTGACACTCCGTCGTCGTTCAAATTCGGCCAGGGCGGCGATGGCGGTGGTTGCCAAGCGCTGCCAGGGGCACCTTGGGCCTGGCTCGGAGCCTTCGTCAGCTTGTTGGCCAAGTGGCGACGGCGCCGCTAGCCGCAACTACGTTGGCTCATCGCGGCAATTAACCAAGACATCAATCAGCTCCTGGCACTCGTATGAAACATCCAGGAATTTCGCCCCCACGCCCTTGGGCTCCACGTCCACATGGTGGCGCACCACTTCGGCACGCCCGTGAAACAACAGCTTGCCGTCGGCTTGAACGATTTCTAAATCAAGCACGGTGCCCACGGGTGGCGGTAGCCGAGTGGCAATAAAGACACCGGTGCGACTGATGTTCACGGTGCGGCTGGACACCGCTGCCTGAGGCGACGCGACGTTTAGCCGAACCGTCAGCTCCACGGCGGCGCGCGGGGCCCGTCGCCGTTCGGTGATGCTATCGGCAGCAGTACGTGCCTGGACGTTTATCCGCGCGATTCCAACCGGCTTATCTGCCACGCTTACCCCAAAGAGTTCCTGCCGCCTAATGCACCAGGAAGTTGCGCTCGAAGATCTCTTCGCGCGGATACTCGCCGGCCGCTTTAGCGGCGACTTTCACCTGTCGCTGAAGCTCAGTGTACTCAGTAAGCGTATCGTTCCGGTAGATGAGCCCGCAATGGAGTTTGCGTCCGTACTCTTCGGCGATCGCGTACGCCGCAAGCTTGTTCTTGGCATCGTGGCCGGTCTCTTCCAGATTCACGGCCCGCGCTTTGAGCTCCTTCATCTGATCTTCTTCCCGCCCGTAGGTGACACAAGGCGAGTCGATATTGATGAAGGCAAAGCCTTTGTAACGAATGCCGTCTTCGATGAGGCGCACGAGTTGTTTCATGTCGTGCGTGCTCCCCTGCGCCACAAACCCGCAACCTGAGGCCAAAATCTGCAAAAGCGGGTTCACCGGCGTCTCCGACAGACCATAGGGAGTGGTCACCGACACCGTGCCCGGCACCGTGGTGGGGCCAGCCTGACCCTTGGTCAAGCCGTAGATATGGTTGTCCATCACGATGTAGGTGATGTCGGGGTTACGGCGCACGATGTGGCTGATATGGCCGCCACCAATCGAAAAGCCGTCGCCATCACCGCCAGCGGCCAGCACCGTGAGGTCGGGATTGGCCGCCTTCACGCCTTGGGCCATCGGCAGGCTACGCCCATGGACCGAGTTGAAACCATACGCCGTGGTGTAACCCGGAATACGGCTGGAGCAACCGATGCCGGAGAGAAAGGCCAACTTGTGGGGCGCGATGCCGATCCCGGCCAGCGCCTGATAAATCGAGTTCAAAACTGCGAAGTCACCGCAACCGGGACACCAGATCGGTTTCAGGTCGCTCTGGAAATCCTTCTTGGTAAATGGGCACGCTTCCATCGTCGATTCCCTCTAGTTCGCGAGCAGCGTTTCTTTGACACGCATCAGGAGTTCTTGAGGCTGCCACACCGCGCCACCGCTCCTGTGGATCGGTACCGTCTTGGCCGGTAGGTCGAGCTCCATCCGCAAGTAGCTCGCGAGTTGCCCCTGGTAGTTCAACTCAATGATGCCCAGCCGCTCAACACCCTTCAAGAACGCCCGGTAGCTCTCCAATGGGATCGGGGCAATGAGCAACGGCACGAGCAACTTAATGCGTCGGCCTTGGCTGCGCAGAATTTCCAGGAGCTCTTTGGCCGCACCCACCGAACCGCCCCATGCGATTAAGGCATCCTTGGCGTCACTGTCGCCAAATGTCAGCATCAGGTCGGAGCGCTTGCGCAACGGCTCCAATTTCCCAATACGTTTGGCGTTCATCGTGTGGTGCCACGTAGCATCCGAGGCTGGCCGCCCGCTCTCGTCATGCTCGATGCCGCTTGCGAGATAGGCGCCGCCCTTCATGCCCGGAATCGACATCGGGCTGATGCCGTCGGCATACAGCTTGTAACGCTCGTAACCTGCCGCGAGTTCGGCTTCGGTGGGCATCTTGCGGTAGGTCACCGGATAGAGCTTCTTGTTGCTCAGATCGGGCAACTCACAGACCTGTTTACCTTGGGCCATGAAGCCATCGGTCAGCAGAATCGTGGGCGTTTGATAGCTCTCGGCGACGTTGAAAGCCTCATAGGTAAGCCGAATCGCTGACACGACGTCGTACGCAGCCAACACCGGACGCGGTGCGTCGCCGTGCGCTGAGAACAACGCCTGATACAAGTCGGACTGCTCGCCCTTGGTGGGCAAACCGGTGGACGGCCCGCCGCGCTGCACGTTCACGAGCACAAGCGGCAACTCCGCCACCGCAGCCATACCC
>JAKLEG010000731.1 GCA_022703175.1 Myxococcota bacterium
AACAACCCTTCGCGCACCAAAAAGAGGAAGAACTGCCGCGCCGCGGACAACGCTCGCCCTTGGCTTGCGGGTTTCAGACCGCGCGCGGTGAGTGCCCGCAGCCATCGAGCCACGCTGACCTGCGTAACCTCGGCGGGGGTGTGGATGCCTTGGGCAAAGAGATGCTCGCGTAAGCCTTTCAGGTCGGTGGCGTATGCCGATAGGGTCCGTGGCGACAGGTTGCGTTCCACTCGTAGGTGGTCGAGATAGCGATCGGTGGATTGCTCCATGTTGCACTCCGCGCCTATCATCCTGAAAGCGATGCAAGATGCCAAGGAACTGGTCAGTATTGTTACGGGGCTGCTGGCGGCGCCTGGACCCTTGTCGTTTTATGACGCGCTCGGGGTGACCCTTGCCGCGCGGCGTTTTACCGAACCCTCCGATGATGTGCTCAGGGCACTCGTCAGTATGCATGATGCACCGCAGGCCACCGATGGTGCGCGAGCCATCCTGGCAGAGTATCTCAGCGCGCGGGCGCAGAGGATTCACGAACAACGGCAGCGCTCTCGGCGTCCCCTCACCGCGTCCGACCAAGGTAAGCTCGTGCGCGCAGTGGTGGGTGAAACACTTGAAGTGACGCTGGCGGAACGACGCGGGTTAGGATTCCGCTGGCAGCTCATCGAGGCCAAAGGCAGTGTGCAGGTCATCGCACAGCCTGCACGTGCATCGACCGGCGCAGGCATTGGCGCGGCTGGTTTCACCGTGGTCCTTCTGGCCGCCGGCAATGCCAAGCTAACGTTCGCGGAGGAGCCGCCCCCAGGCCACGACCCGCGGCACAAAGGTGCCCCCAAGCCCGCGCAGGTGGTACTCAAACTGCTCGTGAATGCTGTCGGAAACGCCTAGAGAATCAGAGAGTTACAATCCCGAGCGGTCCACCAGCTCTTGCACGGCTTCGCCAATGAGGCGCGGCAACGTGGTGGGGCCGCCATCGGCGATGCGATTGGCACGTGACAGCACCTTGGTCTGACGCACATCGAACAGCTTCAGGGTCAGGACCATCGAGCCTTCGAGCTTGGCCACGTTGCCCGCCACCAAATACTCGACGCCCAGGGCGTTACCGAGCTCGGCGACGCAGGTGGCATCATCACAACCGACGGCTTCTTTGACCTTTTCGAAGCCGATCATCGCGTTGATGTCCTCGGGGCCAATCGCCTCGAAGCCTGATTGGTGCAGCTCCGTGAGCAACACGTCATCCATAATCACCGCGACTTCATCGGGGACGTCCTTGGATTTGACCTTCATCGGGATGGCCGCGCATTTCTGGCCGGGATTTTTTAATTTGCGCCGCGGACCCTGGTACTGCTGCACCGACGACGAGCGCGGGCCGGAGGGAGGCGGATTCGAGGGGGCGATGGCTTCGCGTACTTGCGCAACCACCGACTGCGGCTCAGGTTTGGAGGTGGGCGCCGTAAAAGCGCTGTTGAAGCTGCCCGGTGACGTGGCCGGTTGTCCGAGAGCCATGGGTGGCACGTCGACGCGCACCGGACCGGCCCAAACGCCGTCAAAACGAACGTAGTAACCGGGGGCATTGGCGAGGGCGGCACCTTCGACGCTCACATTGACATCGTGTTTGCCGCGCGCCGGGACGGTGTGTTGTTCGCGCCCCCCGGAGCGGTAATAGTCGCGGCCGTCGGGACCCACCACGGCGATCTGGTTACGGTTAACGATGACCTCTTGGTCCATGTCGTTGTACGCCACGAGGCCGAGATCCAAGCTTTGACCTTTGGCGCGCGCCGACATCAGCTCAATGCGTACGCCGTTGCCGGCGGCGGGAGGTGCCGTAAAGACCTTGCCCCGGCGACATCCAACGGCAGGTAGCGCCAAAGCGATCACTGACAGTGCGACAACCAGCTGTTTTCTCATGGTGCCCCATTACCTTGCGCTCGCCCTGCTAGTCAACGCGGCCCCGGCGGCCTGCTGGCGAGCTTTTGTTTATCGGTTTTCGAGATTGCGCTTGCGCCGCCCGCGCGGTTTGGTCGGTTGAACGTTTACGGAGACGGTTGATTCAGAGGCCTGAGCATCGACAAAGCGAATTTCGGCTTTCACTTGCAGTTTCAAACCGGTGAGCGCCTTGCGCAATGCGCCACCCAGGTCGACCCCCTGCAGAAAACCTTTGACCTCGTTAGTGACGGCGCCAAACAGCTCTTTGCGGGTGCGGTCGGTTTGCTGCGCCAAGTAGGAGAGCGCCTCTTTCGGCAGGCGCAGGTCCGACAGGGCACCGCGAATCCCCTCTTCGGTCATGAACAAGGCGCTGACGCCTGAGACCACGGCTTTGCGCAACGAGTCGGACAGGCCGGGGCCTTTTTCTTCACGTTCGGGTTCGTCATGGGGCGGTAGGTTCGCGTCATCAATCATGCAAGCCTCATCAGGTCGAACGTCGGGAACATGGGATGCGACGAGCCTTTAAATGGCCGATGCCGTCAGCGTGTGCCACCGTTTTTACGTCGAACGTTAGGTCGAGCGTGTAGCAATTGCTGTGTTCACCGCCAGCGTCGGCAAGCTGCAGGCCCAGACGCACG
>JAKLEG010000732.1 GCA_022703175.1 Myxococcota bacterium
CCTCGCGAGGTCCAGTCCCGTTTTTGCGAATTTGAGCAAGGCACAACGGCTACCGGAGGTCCCACCTAACTATCCGATAACGTTAGGCTACACCGAGGACAACCGCGGCGGGGGCCAATCAAGTCTGAAGAAACCAGAGGGTCAAACCCCCACAAATAACATAAACTTGAGTGCACGTCGCAGTCATGCTACTTGGGCAGCATGGCTCGCCCACGGCGTACGGATGGAACTGGCACTTGGCACCACGTCATGAACCGCGGTGCGCGTCGGAGCACAGTCTTTGGTGACGACGAGCTTGCGGCGACGTTCTTGCAGAGTGTTCACGCGGCGGCGCTGCAGTTTGAATTGGAGGTGCACGCGTATTGCGTGATGTCGAACCATTACCACCTGTTGGTCCGTTCGGTGCGGGGCAACTTGTCGCGGGCCATGCGGCATGTCAGCCAGGTGTTTACTCAAGACCTGAACCGGCGGCGCAAGTGGGATGGGCCGGTGTTCAGGGGGAGGTTCAAGAGCCAGCTCATCGACTCGGAAGAAGGCTTGTTGCCGGTAGCGGCTTACATCCACATGAATCCGATTCGCGCTGGACTGATTCGCCGCCTCGATCAGCGCTACCCAAGCAGTCATCGGGCCTATCTCGGGTTAGATGTTCCGCCAGATTGGTTGCGGCGCGAGAGGCTGTGGGCGCTTGCGGGTGGACAACAGGCGTTTGCAGACTACGTCACGAGCTTGCGCATGGGTCGCATGTCGTGGCCTGAGGTGTTGGACCTAGAGTGGGGTTGGCTCAAACGTCATGAAGCCGACGTCGTGGTTCGCGCCGAGACGCATGATGGCCTCGCCCAACCTCCTACGATGAGCGTTGATGCTGTGCTTACGGAGGTCTGTGATATTGCGGGCGCAACCCGCGTTGAACTCCTGCGCGCGGTGCGGGGCCCGAAGGCAAATCCGGCGCGGCGGTTTGCGGTGTGGGCGTTGGCGCATGGTACGGCGTTGACGCAGAGCGCTATTGGGCTAGAGCTCGGCATGAAGGCGGCCCATGTTGGTATGACGATGGGTCGGATCGGCCGGATGCCCGGCGAGCCATTGGCTGGCTGGATCCGGACGTGGGAGCTACGTCGGCGGGCGGTGCAGCTCGCCGCTCGGAGCGGTTAGTGTTGTTTGTTGGGGCTTGACCCTACTAACTTGTCTCGCGGGGGTGGGCCGAAGAGGGGACAGGACGGAGAGGGGAGTTCTGCTCCTCCTGTCCCCATGGGCTACAGGCGACCCCCGCAGCCCGGGTGTCGTGCTAATCGGTGATTGCCGAGCTAATTGCGGCCTCGCCGGGCGTGGCTGTTACGAGGTCACAAAACAGCTTGACGCCATCGGCCACGGCGCATTCAGCGTCAGAGCTGCAGCCTAGGTCTTGGCAGTAGCCGTTTTCGCAGACCAAGCCAGCGAACGACCCGGTGCCCGCGAGCCCGGAACCGTTGCAATCGTGGTCGGTAGCGCACGGCAGCCTGCACGTGTGCTCGACGCAGGTGGCCGTCACGTCATTCATCGTGCGGGCGCAGAACTCGTCGGTGTCGCAGCTGCCAGTCGCGACGCAGATCTTTTTGGATAGGTCGCAATCAAAACCGCGGGCGCAATCGAGTGTGTTGTCGCAGCGACGATAGCAGGCCCCAAGCTTGGTGATGCAGACGCATTCTCCTTGGGTGCAACTGTCGGTGGCGTCGTCGGCAACCGGGTCACCGTCACACTCGGCATCGGTGCGGCAGCCGTCCACCGCAGCCACAGCGACGCAGGTATTGGTCACCACATCGCAGGTCGCGGTGGGTGTCGCGCGATCGGCGCGCGTCACAAGCGGGCAGCCCTTTACGGCCTCACCGTTGCGTTCACACGCCTTGGTGTACGAGCAGGTGCCGCTGTCGCAACTCCAAGTGCTGGCGCCACAATCGCAATAGGTTTTGTACAAGAAACACTCCCGCGCCAGGTCCGGGGGGGCACTGGTTTCGCAGCTGGCCGGGCTGTCGCCAAGGGTGTCCATCAAGTCGGCGCACGAGCGGAGATTCTCGCCCATCACCGAGGTGGGCAGCTCACAGCAATCAGCGGCTTCCCGACACTCGGCCCAGCACACCTTGTTGGTTGGTGTCAGGCCGTAGTCCTCAAAGTCGCAGCGGCCTAGGCCCGCGGCACCCGCACCAGTGGCCAGTGGTAGGCACACCAAGCCGCTCTCACAGTCGGTGGAGGAGTTGCAGGTCTCACCGCGCTTGCTCAAAGGCGCTGGGGTCGCCGTAACTTCGCTGGGCGCGTTTGCCAGACACGTTTGTGCAAAGCAGGCTAGGCCTTTTTTACAATCGGCGCTGGTCAAACACGACTCGCCGCTTTTGCTGAGCCGAACCTCGTCGCCACCACAAGCAGACACGACCCACAGACATGCCAAAACAACAGACAATCGTACTTTCATCGCTACGTGTCGATTCCCACGACCTTTGACCCCTCTGGCCTAAAGTTTCTCACGAGCATTGACCCCCCTGCACCTGGAGTTTCCCAGGAGCATTGACCCCTCTGCGT
>JAKLEG010000733.1 GCA_022703175.1 Myxococcota bacterium
GTTGGCAGCGTCATGGGTTCAGGTCACGCAGAGGGGTCAATGCTCCTGGGAAACTCCAGGTGCAGGGGGGTCAATGCTCGTGAGAAACTTTAGGCCAGAGGGGTCAAAGGTCGTGGGAATCGACACCTACCGTGCGTGAGAGGAAAAGAACGACAATCGTCAAGAAATGCAGGTAGGTAGGAGGCATGAAGTCCATGTTTCCGGTCACTCACTCATAGTTGACGCAATGGGTAACGTAACTGATGCATCTCCAGATGCGTAGGTAGCACAACGGCCGAGCAAGGCTTCTCCATCTTGAACCCAACCGCTTGTGGCTTCCAACGCTCTCTCGCGGTGGAAATTCTGGTGAGCATGTGAGGCATATGTTGATGACGGTCTCGACGGACTATTCCGCGAGTCCTCTCACCGCCTTCCTCAACTCCCCCGGCGTCGAATGCACGTAGACCATTGTCGACCCAATGTCCTCGTGCCCAAGCAGGTCCTTCACGTAGGGCACCGGCACGCCATGGGCGCACAGCATCGAGCCGAACGTGTGGCGTAGCGCGTGCGGCGTGATGCCTGTGCCTTTGAGTTCGGCGTGCATCAACACTCGGTGAAACAGCCTGTAGAACGACGACCACGCGAGCCTCTTGCCGTGCGTGCTCACGAACACCGGCGCAGTGAGCGCCACCTCGTTGCCCGGTAGGTCGATCTAACGCGCAACCCGCAGCGCTTTGAGGCGAGTGAGCAGGTCTTTGTCTTCGATGGGCACGCGCCTGGATTTGTCGCCCTTGCCACGACGTACGAGCAATTCACCACGATTGAGATCGAGGTCGCGCCAAGTGAGCGCCCCGTTCTTCGGCGATGGCTTTGGCCTTGCCCTCGATGAGCGCGAGCAAATCGCGCGCGGGTTTGCGGAGTTCATCGAGGCCGAAGCCGAGCGCTGTGGTCGCGAGCGAGTAGGCGATCGCGTAGTCCTCAACGGTGGCCTCGATGTACTCGGCGCCACTCTGCAGCTGATGTCGCGGCCGTTGGTGCTGGTGCAGAAACGCCACGGCCTCGATGAGGTTGAGCATGCGTAGGTTGTCGCGGCGCGTGCGTAGCCACGAGTTCGGAAAGGTCAGCTTTTCGGCGAAGGGAATGGCCACGGCCACCGGGTCGAGCAGCCGCTGGGCATTTTGGTGCGTGCGCTCCAGAGCCCGGCCGCGCTCGCGGCGGCTGATGGCTTCGACAGTCTTTGCCGCGCGCTGTGCATGTTGCACGCGGTCGGTTTGGGCGGCGCTTTCGTCGAGGTACAGCTCGAAGCAGCGCGAGGCGTTTTCGGGGTTGATGGTGAGCAGGGTGGTGGTTTCGATGAACGCGGCGGGGCCTTCTACTTCGAGGGTGCGCGTGTGAATGGTGCCGGTGGTTGGGTCTTTGACGGGCACAGCCTGCACGAGCTTGTGCTTCGATTGCAGGGCGCGAATCGAGTAGTCGGCAGAGTCAGAGCCGGCGCGCTCCAGAATGCTGGCGAGCCCGCTTTTGCCGGCACCCGACTGCGAGATGATGATGGCTGAGAGTGGGTCGGCAAGCTTGCGCGACACCGAAATCAGGTAGCCAAGCTTCTTGTTGGTCTCTTCGCCGACGGTGCTCATGTCGCAAGCGATGCGGTCCATCAGATCGGGGGCGCGCAGGAGCTTGAGCGCCTCGGCGCGCTCGGCGTCGTTCATCACCGGGGGTGGCTCGGCCACTGACTTTGACGTGGTAGCCATCGCAAGGGCGCGTTGTGCGTGGTCGACCGCAATGAGGAGTTCGGACAGGTCATCTTCGATGGCATCGACACTGGGGCCGAGAACCTGTGCCGCGCGGGTTGCGAAGACGCGGCGAGAGCGAGTTGAGTAGAGGTCGAGTGTTTCGACGTGCATCTTGGCCGCGCCGTTGGTGCCGCTCTCCACGCGCAGGTTCACGCGGAGCTGTTCGACGTTGCCGAGCTGAGCCCAGCGGGCGCGGTAATTGCGGGCGTGTAGGGTGATGTCGAGTGAGCCGGGAGTGCTTTGCGGTTTTGCTTCGGTCAGACTGGGGAACTCTGATGTTGCTATTTGCATCAAAACTTCCTCCGGCCTGAAAACTGTCAAGAGCCAAGCTTTGGAAAAGACTCGATGCGTTGAGTTGTTAATAGAATACAAGTATACTTGTAACCATGAGAATGCAGGAAGCACCATCGGCCGGTTCTCTGGAGATCGTGTCGCATGTTTCGGACATGGCACGAAGGCTCACGAAGAACCGCCCCTCGCAGGGCAATCACTTGGTAGCGCTGCGGCGCGCGGCGGGGCTTACTCAGGCAGAGTTGGCCGAGCTTGTTGGCGAAAAGCAGCAGAACATCGCGTATTGGGAGCAAAGCGACAAACCGCCTCGCTCAGATGTCCTGCCGAAGCTGGCGCAAGCTCTTGGCGTTGAAATCGCCGCGCTGGCTGATCGAAGTCGAGAGGGTTAGAATGAAAAGTATGGCAGTTCGCAAAGTGAAGCAGCCCACCAAGGTGCGCGCGAGCAAGGTCGTGTCGCTGGTCCAGCAGGACGACCCCTATA
>JAKLEG010000734.1 GCA_022703175.1 Myxococcota bacterium
GGACGGGATGATCGGTCCTCCGCGCACTGCGCAAAGTGATCAATGCGAGGGCGGCAAGGCTGGCGAGAAAAAGGATGAGCCCCGCGATGCCAAAATCGAAGTACAGCCGGAGGTATTCATTATGTGGATGATTCAAGCGGGTGTTCTCCGCAACAAGTCGGGAAGCTGCCCCCACGCCGTGTCCCAGCAGCCAGCCGTCGTATGAGTTGGGGTAAGTCCCCTGGTGTGGTGGGGTTTCGGAGGCTGGGGATGACGGTGTCGGGTGTGTCGTTGCCGGTGCTGGGGTGGGCCATCGCGTAGTGGTCAGTGAGTTACCTACCAAGTGACTCAACAGGAAGACACACGACGCGATGACCCAGGATCATTCTGCCCTGCTTGCCCATCTCGATGCACTGAAGTCCGCTGATGCGGGTGCAGTGTTCGCCGAGCTGATCCGTAGCGGGCTGCAGCAGCTCATCGAGGCCGAAGCCAGCGCCGCGATCGGCGCCGGCCGCTATGAGCGCACCGACGGACGCACCGTGCACCGCAACGGGCACCGCCCCAAGACCATCGCCACGACCGCCGGTGATGTGGAGGTGCAGATCCCCAAGCTGCGGGCCGGGTCGTTCTTCCCCTCGCTGCTGGAGCGGCGCCGCCGCATCGACCGCGCGTTGCACGCGGTGATCATGGAGGCCTACGTGCACGGTGTGTCGACCCGCAGCGTCGACGACCTCGTCGCGGCCATGGGTGTGCAAACCGGGGTCTCCAAGTCGGAGGTCTCGCGGATCTGCGCCGGCCTGGACAAGGAGGTCGAGGCATTCCGCACCCGCAGCCTGGCCCACACGACGTTTCCGTACGTGTTCTGCGATGCGACGTTCTGCAAGGTCCGCGTCGGTGCGCACGTGGTCTCCCAAGCGCTGGTGGTGGCCACCGGGGTGTCGATCGACGGCACCCGCGAAGTGCTGGGCACAGCCGTCGGTGACAGTGAGTCCTTCGAGTTCTGGCGCGAGTTCCTCGCATCCCTGAAAGCTCGTGGTCTGTCCGGGGTGCATCTGGTCATCTCCGATGCCCATGCGGGACTCAAAACAGCTGTGGCACAGCAGTTCACGAACTCATCATGGCAGCGTTGCCGGGTGCATTTCATGCGCAATCTGCACACCGCGGTCGCGGCCAAGCACGCTCCGGCCGTCACGGCGGCGGTCAAGACGATCTTCGCTCACACCGATCCCGCCGAGGTCGGCGCCCAGTGGGACCGGGTCGCTGACACCGTGGCCGCCAGCTTCCCGAAGGTGGCCGCGATGATGGCTGAGGCCAAGACCGACGTGCTGGCGTTTACCGCGTTCCCCAAGGCGCACTGGCAGAAGATCTGGTCGAACAACCCCATCGAACGGTTGAACAAGGAGATCAAGCGCCGCGCTGATGTCGTGGAGATCTTCCCCAATCCGGCAGCGTTCCTGCGGCTGGCCACCGCGGTGGTCATCGAATCCCACGACGAGTGGCAGGTCACCCGCCGCTATCTCTCCGATGTCTCCATGGACGAACTGCGGGCCGTGATCGCCGCGAAACAGGTCGCGGCAGCGGTTGCCAAACAACACCAAATCGCCTAGCGTTCAGCATGACTCGTTGATCGCAACGCGTGACCACGCTGAGATCCGAAGTCCACCACTCCCCGGGGCGCTATCATGAGTTGGACAGAAGCAACTGCCAAAGCTTGGCTCTTCCTTGACTGCTGATAGCAACGTCACCAACGTCCCAGGCGTTGTCACCGACCAGAAATCGGTTGCGGAACGGCGTGTAGTACGTGACAAGCAGGTAAGCGCACCCTGTGATGACAGCGGCCACAAAAAACGATCTGAACAGCCGTCCACCTGTCTTGCGAGATTTCGTTCGGTTTGCCCGTAAGACGAAGAAGACCATCATGGCCAACCCAACGATGGTGCACGTCCGCGACAGACTGAGTGCCATCGCGATAATCAGCGCAAATGGGGCGAATCGCTGCCAGTGGTTACGTGGCGTCCCCGGAATGACGATGGCAAGTGCGATGACGCCGACCATTGCCATCGAGCGCGGCGTAAACACGAACCGGGTGTTGTCCACAGTGCCCGGAGCAACGATCTGTTCCACCACGGTTATCGCGAGGGCGATATAGGCGAACCAGGTGGAGATAGCCTGCATCAACTCCCAGCCTCGAATAGCCACTGGGGGTGTGGCCGCGGCCGCGAAGGCGATTGCGCCGACGAACGTGAGATACGCACAAGCGTTTTGAATCGTTTCGGAACTTATTCCGCTGCTCAGTAAGGTCATCGCCAAACTGCCCGACAGCAACAGGAGGAACGCCCAAAGACTCCACGGCAGAGAACGGGAAGGCGACTGGAATGCGGTAAGCGGACGCGCGCCACCCAGTCCGCTGACGAAGTAGCTGGGCAAGAGGCAGATCGTCAACGCGGCCACCAACAAGGTGATGGCTCCGGACAGCGTCACGGGTCCGAGCTGAATGAGCCGCGGTGCGTCGACCAACAACATCAAGGATGCGCCGACGCTGACTGTAAATGGAAGTTCAGCTA
>JAKLEG010000735.1 GCA_022703175.1 Myxococcota bacterium
AGCTCGTCCAGATTGATGTTGGGGGCCAAAAAGCTGTCACGCATCATCAACAGGCTGTAAACAACCTCTGAGGCCCCGGCCATCCAGCACTCGTGTCCCGTCATCGATTTGGTGGACGAGACCGGTGGGCTCTTACCGCCAAACACTTCGAGGATCGCCTTGCCTTCGGCCAAATCGCCTACCGGCGTGCCCGTAGCATGGGCATTGATGTAGTCGATATCGCTCGGGTTAAGCTTGGCGACGCGCAAGGCCTCACGCATTGCACGTTTGGCGCCGTCTCCTACCGGTTGCGTCAAATGCACGCCATCATTTGAAAACGCGTAGCTCAACACCTCGCCGTAGATATGGGCCCCGCGCTCGATGGCCTGGTCCATTCGCTCCAACACCAGCATGGCCGAGCCCCCCGAAGGCACAAGCCCTGAACGGCTTTTGGCAAACGGCCGTACTGCACCTTTGGGATCGCCTTCGGCGCGAGCAAACGCACCCAAGGCATCAAAGCTGACCATTGCCGGCCAGTTAATCTCCTGTGCGCCGCCGGTGAGCATGCGGTCTTGCATACCACTCTTGATGAGCATCGTGGCCTGCCCGAGCGCGTGAGCCCCTGAGGCGCAGGCGGCGCTGATCGTCCAGGCGGCTCCCTGGATACCAAACACCGTCGCCAGGTTCATCGTGACCGTGGAGTTCATCACCTGGATGATATTTCCGGAGCCGATAAGGCTGGTCTTCTTGTTGGCGCGCACCGAATCAACGGCCTCGACCACAGGCTCCGCACAGGAATCGTTCCCGACGATGATGCCAGTGGCCGGGTTGGAGAAGGCCTCAGGTGACAAACCCGAGTTCTTGATTGCCTCAAAGGCCGCCCCCACAGCGTATTGCGCCGGCTGTCCCATCGTCTTGATTTGCTTACGGTTAACGTATTTACGAGGATCGTAGTCAGGGATCACGCCGGACAACGGCGAGCGGAAACCCATCTCAACGCGCACCGGATCAATGGCGATGCCCGCGCGACCTTCGCGCAGCGACTGGCTCACGGTCTGCAAATCCAGTCCGAGACACGACACGATTCCCATTCCTGTGACCGCAACGCGCATGCCAGACCTCAAGTGTACAGACCGCCGTTCACGCTAATGACTTCGCCGGTAATGTAGGAGGCGGCTTCGGAGCAAAGAAAACCCACCACGGCAGCCACTTCTTCTGCCTTGCCGGCTCGACCCATCGGAATGAACGGCAAGATCTTGTCGAGCGGCAGCTCTGCCACCATTTCGGTTTCGATGAATCCAGGGGCCACCGCATTGACGGTGATGTTGCGCGGCGCGACTTCCAGCGCCAACGCCTTTGTGGCGCCAATGATGCCGGCTTTGCTTGCCGAGTAGTTAACCTGGCCGCCGTTGCCACGCTGGCCAGAAATCGAGGTCAAATTAACGATTCGCCCCGAACGTCGACGCAGCATTTGCCTGAGCACGGGCCGGGTCATTGAGTAGAAGCTCCCCAGGTTGGTTTGGAGCACACGTTCCCACGACTCGCGACCCATCATGGCAAACAAGCCATCGCGAGTAATCCCGGCGTTGTTGATGAGGGCGTCAGGGCACCCATGGGCTTCCACGAGCTTGGTGGCGGCGGCTTCGGTCGCCTCACCCAGGCTCACATCCAACTGCACCGGGTGCACGGTGCGACCCAGTTTACGCGTCGCCTCCGCCACGGCTTCGAGGTCGGCCATGCGGCTCTGGCAGGTCATCACCAGGTCAAAACCAGCGTTCGCAAGCGTCAGTGCGATGGCCTTACCAATCCCTCGACTTGCGCCTGTTACCCATGCCAATGGCATCGTTTATCTCCGCGTACGAGCTCGCTTGACTGCGGCGTTGCCTCCTAACCCACGCTACCTTAGGGGTCAACCGCGCCGCTACGAACTCGGCCCAGCGCATCAAAATGATGTTGGGCCACGGCCTTGGCCGCGAGCACCGCCGCTTTCAACTCGCGGGTGAGCGCCCGGACCTCGCGGTCGCTGCGGCCGACTGTCGCAATGGGGGGACCGATATGCAACGCCACGCCCTTCTGCGTCGAATAGGTAGCCTTGCCACGTGGTAATAGGCTGCCCGTTCCTACCATACCGATCGGCACGAGCGGGACCTGGGCGCACAGCGCCATACGCGCGGCGCCGCTTTGAAACCGACCCACCAACCCATCCTTGGAGCGGGTGCCTTCAGGAAAACTCAACACAGGAACACCGTGGGCCAGGTGGTCACAGACTTCGCGCATCACCGCCCGCGCGCTGTCAGGATTACCACGATCAATGCCGGGATACTTCGCGATACGCATCGAGACACCAAACAATGGTACTCGGAACAGCTCGCGTTTAACCACCCACTTGAAGTGCCGTGGCAGCGAATACAGAAAGATGATGTCCGAGTGGGACTCGTGGTTGGGGCACAACACACAGGCGCCTGCGGGCAGATTTTCGAGGCCGGTGAGTCGCATCCGGTAATAAGGATGCAACCGATAGATCGCCAGGTAACCAAACCGTCGCATTTCGTGG
>JAKLEG010000736.1 GCA_022703175.1 Myxococcota bacterium
GCCTGCTACCTGTCATTGTGCGATCCGAACACCAGCGGCACCTGCAGCCAGTTCGGCTCCGACGTGCAATGCAAGAGCCAGCTGGGCTACCTCTGCCAGGGGTTGTTCAGTGCCAAGAGCTGCACCTACACAAGCTGCGAAGGCGATGCGGATTGTACCCAGTTCGGTTCGGACGTGACCTGCCAAAGCGGCACCTGCACAGGCAAGAGCTGCTCAAACGGCAATGACTGCATCTGCGCCAACAACCGCTGCGTGCTCGATGGCTCAGCCTGCACCACCGGTGCCGACTGCCAGGGCGGTTACTGCGTCAAGAGCTGCACCACCGATATGGATTGCATGTGCTTAAACGGCCGTTGCGCTGGCAGTCAGCTGCCGTGCCAGGCCCCCGCCGATTGTGCCATCAATTGCGAAGAAGGCTCATGCATCACCAGCGCCAAGGCCTGCGGCAAAGAATCGGGCGCCAGCTGCGCCGACATTTTGGATGGCACCACCGCCGAATGCCGGCAGTACTAGCCCCCGCAAGGTCGGCGGCCCCCCGCGTCGATCTCCATTCCTAACTCTCCGAACACACGAACGCCGACGTAGACAGCGTCATGCGCCTATGGCTCCACAGGCAGGGATCCTGCGGCCTCACGCTTGGCAATGGGGTAGCGAATCAACGTGTAGTAACTTGCGGGGTCACCCTTGCAGAACATCCCGGGGCCGTAGACATATTCTTCTTCGTGCTCACCTGCGACCTGGTAGCCTTGGGCCGCAATGAATGCTTGGAGTCGTTGGATGGTCGGCGTCTCTTGGTCGTACGGTCCCACGTGCAAGATTTGCGCAACCTCACCATAGTGCCAGGTGTCCAACTTCAGTGTCAGCCCACCCTCCAGTGCTGATGACGGAACGTCTGCGAGCGTCTCCGGAACCGGCAGCGCAAACCGGCCCAACCAGTTGACGGGTTCGCCGGAGCCAATCTGAGGCCAACGCGCGCGCGGTGCTGGCATCGACCAACGCGAAACTCCGGGAAGCTTGAAATAGAGGCCGAACAACGCCGCAAATGCCTTGCCTGCGGCCTCGGCCGGAACCCCTGTGCTCTCAACGACCAGGACCCTCTGGTCCGGCAGCGTTAACAACTTAGGCTCGCGGAACGGCTCGTAAGCCGAGAGGTCCGGATCGCGCACGATCACCACCGCGCCCCCTACGAGCGCCACGAATACGGCCCCTAATGTGCCCCACAAAAGCTTGCGTCGCATCGCTCTCCCCTTCTGCCTCGTGCCGGTCGCCAAGGTGCCGACATCCTGTTGGCAGCAAAAAAAACGCCCGCATCCGATTGCTCGAACGCGGGCGCATCAAACCTACTAGGGGTGACTAGTTTTCGGGCGACTCATCGGCCGGTTCACCCGCCGGGGCTTTCCCAGGCTCAGCGGCTGGTGGCACCGCGCCGTGCGGCGGCATCGGCATGCCACCTTGCGGCTTCATCTTGAATTGGCCCATACCACCTTGGGGGCCACCTTCACCCGGAGCGCCCGGCATGCCTGCGGGGGCGCCGGCAGGAGCCTCTTCGAACTTCACAAGCTGCTCGATCTTGGCCGAGGTCTTCAGGTCGCGCAGGATGTCCCGGCGCTTTTCATTCTTCTTGCGAGCCAACAGCGAGTTCTTGATGTTCTCTTGCACTTCGTCGACCGGGCGAGTGCGCTCGGCTTTCTTCTCAAAAACCTTGACGATCTCAAAGCCTTGCTTGGTCTCAATCACGGGCGACACGGCCTCGGCGTTGAGCGCGAAAGCCACGTTGTCAACTTCGGGCGCCAAGCGGCCACGGGTAATGAAGCCCAAGTCACCATTCTTCTGGGCGTCGGGAGCTTGCGACTCTTTGGCCGCGATGGCCGCGAAATCGGCACCCTTGGCAGCCGCGGCAGCACGCACGACCTCAGCCTTCTTCTTGGCGTCCTTCTTCTCCTTGTCCGACGGGCCCTGGCCAGGTTTGGCGCCCGCCGCCGGAGCGGGGAACTTGATGAGGATATGGCTCGCCTTCACCTGCTCGCGGTCGATGAAGCGCTGCTTGTTCTCTTCGTAGTACTTCGCCACCTCGTCGGGGGTTACGTCGATGGCGCCGGAGAGCTTCTCTACCACTTGGTCGCGCAGCAGGTTGCGCTTCAAGTCGTCGCGCATGTTCTGCTCAGTGTTGTTGGCGCGCTTCAAGTAGTCGGCAAAGGCCTCATCGGTACGGAAACGGCCCTTGTATTCGGTGAACTTCGCGTCCAGGTCGGCTTGTGCGATATCCACACCCAGGCCTTTGGCCTTTTGCGCGATCATCTCGTCGTCGATCATTCGACGCAGCACACTCTCTTTGATGCGTTGCTCGATGGTCGGCGGCAGCTGGTGGTTCTGGCCCTTGTAGCGGGCCATGTTCCGCTCCACCTGTTCGTCGAAATCCTTCTTCAAGATCGGCTGGCCGTTCACCCGCGCCACGACTTCAGAATCGGGCACACGGTTGCAGGCAGCTGCAACGACGACCAATGCAGAAGTCGTGGCGCGGGTGAACG
>JAKLEG010000737.1 GCA_022703175.1 Myxococcota bacterium
CGCCGGGAGCCGTCGCGGAGCGTGGCCGCGTATTTGCGGAGAAGCAGGACGTAAGGTGCGGGGCGATACGCAACCGCGAATTGCTCGAAGCGGGGGCGGGCCTCGGCTTCGAGTTCATCGGCGGCTGCATCGGCGGCGTCGGCCTTGGTCAGCAAGGCGGCTTCGGCAAGCTGCCAAGCCTCAGCTTCAATCTCTCGGCACTTCGTTTTGAACACGCGGCATCGTTCGTCCGCGTCCTGTTGCCAATCTTCGCGGGTCCACGCGTCGCGCTCGTTTGCCGTGCTATCCCCTGCGGCGATGCGGGTGGCGATGTCGGCCAATTGCGAGTGGTAGTTCGCATTCTGGCTTTTGCGGGTCTCGCCAATCGCATCCTGTAACCTGACCCAGGGCACGTCCAGGGCGGCCAGCTTCTTGGCCACGTCGGCGGGCGGGGCGTAGCCGCGTTCTCTCAGGAACGCATCGAACGCCGCCTGCTGGGGCGGGCTGGGGAAGGGCACCCCGGCCAACGCATCGGGCGGCGAGTAGGGGCGCACTAGGGGGTGAAGCTCGCGCTTGGCTTCTGCCGAAAGCGGGCCGGGCTTGTCGTGCGGTTGCGCCCCGGCGTAGTGCGTTCGGGGGGCGGGGTTCGGTTGCGGGAATTCACCCACGGTTCGCGTGGGCTTGGCCGCGTTCTGGGGCGCGGTCGGTTCGCCGTTCAAGAGGCGGTCGAGTTTTTCTAGAACATTCATTTTACTAATGCGGGGCGAGGGTCACGGACATGCGTTTGGCCCTTTATTCATCGGCAGAAGGGGGTGACAAACGGGCTTCGGCTGCCCGACGCTTTGCCGTCCGCACTGACACACCGATGAGGCTCGCAAGGTCACTGGGTTTCAGCGGGCATGGCGCGTCAGTGGGCCAGATTTCCGCAAAGGCCGCAACGGCTGCCCGCTCGATGATTTGGCTGCCGGTGCTCGCGTTGTGGAACAATCGTTGCAGGAGTTGGCGCTGGCCTGCTGCCCTGCCAGCCTCGCGGCCACGCTCAAAGGCGGCTTCGACGCTCTGAGAGTCACAGCCAATGGGCAGGCCGAGTGATTCCGCAAGTTGGAGCCGGTCTGCGAGCGGCCACTGGCGAACGACCTCGAGTACTTCGCCAAATTCATCGTGGGCGAATTCTGTGGTCGGGACAACCTTACCATCACCAGACCATGCGAGGCCGGGGGGCAATCCCCTGTGCGCTGGAATGGTCTGGCTGGCGGTGTCGTGCATCGCTCAGTCAGCGTAGGGCAGGCGCGGTCCCTGCTTTGGTGCTTCTGGCCTACTAGCAGGAACGTGGCAGCCTGGATGCTCACGGCGCGGCTCCCGCGTTGGCTGACAGTCTCGGCAGAGCAGTAGCTTGCTCAGGTGAAGCCAAAGCTCAGGGTCCGGTGCGGTGTCCAACTCCAAGCGCATTGAAGCGTGACATCGGGCGCATGTGGCGGTGATGGTCATGGCGTGAATTCGATTTCCAACCGCTCGCGGTCAGTGGCAGGATATGGCCTCGGGTTCCGTCGCTGGTCGTCAGCAGCGGTCTGTTCCTCGCGTGCCTGCCAGTCGGGGGCGGTAACACCTGATGGCCGAACCTCGGTCACTTCTGCACGGCAAGCTGTACACCGCAGACCGAAAGCCAGAAGCAGGCACTTCAGTGCAGCCCTGAGTCTGAGCAACGGCGGTGTGCGCCAGTTACCCGGCTCGGGCCGTAGGTGCAAGACGATGATGCTCGGCTCGGGTTTCATACGGCGTCCTCCTCGTGGCGACGACGACGGCTATCCAACAGCCAGCGGGAAGCGGCACGTTTCCAATCCTCACTGGCCCATCGCTCGTCCAGGCCGTTCTCGTCGAACCATTTCCCAGCCTGCATCCCTCCATGCGTCTTGAGTTCCTCAAAGAACGCTTCCGTTTCTGTCAGGGTCGGTGCCCTGAACGTCTGCCTCGCGGCGATGGCCTCATGACCGGCTGGCTCGCTGCCAGCATTCAAAGAAGCATTCAAGGAAGCATTAGAAGAAGCATTATGTGGGGCTTGGGTGGGGACTGGGTGGGGACTGGGTGGGGACGTGGTGGGGCTGTTCTCATTATGTGGGGATTCCCAATTATGTGGGGACTGTTCCCCCCTTAATGGGGCTGCGCTCCTGACAGCCCTCAGTCGTTGACCAAGTTCAGCAAGCTTGGGGTTGTGTGTTGTGCGCTCTGCCCGGTTGACAAGTGCAGTGGCGATGGCTTCAGGCTCCATGAACTTGCTGAAGTAGACCAAGCTGCCCTTATACGGGTGAAAGCGTTTAACGAGTCCACGGACAACAAGCTTGTCGAGCAGGCTGCGAACCTTGTCCCCAGTAAGAGCCTCTGCTGCTCCATCCTGGCGCAAGGCGAGCATGTGGCGGCCAGCCTCGGACAATCTACCACCCTCGTCGAATAGCAGGGTGCCAGAGGAATACCCAAGCATCCCGGCGCGTATGCGATTACGGGTCACAACGGCGTATGGCTTAGAACCGATGGCCGCATTGAGAGCACA
>JAKLEG010000738.1 GCA_022703175.1 Myxococcota bacterium
CGCCACCGGGAGCTCCACTCGGAAGCAGGCGTCAGCGCGGCAAAATCCGAGCGACAGCGTGCCGGTGGAGGCGGCCTCGACGAGGGTCGCGTGATCTTTGAACAGGCGGTCGTAGGCGTCCCAACTTTGCGATTCGTCAGGCTCGCCGACGAAGCTTGAGGGTAAAAGTTTCGCGATGCCAACGCTTTCGAGGATGTCGCCCTCGCGCACACCCAGTTGCGCAAGCGGGCCATGCATCTTTAGGTCAGTCACCGTTACTGCGGTGCCGAGGGTTCGAAGTTGGCCGCCCAGATAGGGAGCCTGCGCGAGTGTCCACACCCCGTAGCCGTCCCACACAGCGCACAACAGCAGCGCCCCGAAGCCTGCGATACGTGCGGTGGAACTTTTCAGCATTGAGAGATGGCTACTTTTTGAAGACGAACTCGACCCGGCGGTTCTTCTGGCGGCCGGCATCGGTCTTGTTATCGGCGATCGGTTTCTCCAGGCCGAAGCCTCTGCCTGTGAGTCGCTCTTCGCCGATGCCACGGGCCACCAGGTAGTTTGCGACCGAACGAGCGCGTGCCTCAGACAGGCGTAGGTTGAACTTGGCCTCACCTACATTGTCCGTGTGGCCTTCGACTTGAATGGCGCCCAACTCAGGATGGGAGGCCAACAAAAAGGCGATTTGGTCCAAGAGGTTCATCGCTGCGCCTGTGAGGGTCGCTTTGGCAAAGTCGAACTCCACCGGGCGAGCCAACACCAAGCGGTCCTTACCCACGGCCACGGCCGCCCGCCCTTCGCCGCTGTAAAGCGCCAATGGAATACCGTTTTTGTCCACCGGCCCCTGCGGAGCGCCGACCACGGCCGGAATCTCGTAATAGGTAGGAACTTCAAGACCCCCTCCTGGTTTGCCTCCTACAGGGCCCGTTGGGGGCGTGGCGCCGCTTGGAGGTGTACCTGGCGTGGTGTTGCCTGACGGTGGCGTGACGACAACGGGTGGTTGCGTTGCGGGCGGCGTCGTGGCTGCCGGGGTTACCACCACGGCGACTGTCGTGTCTCTCTCGTTGGCCTTCGCTGGTGGGGCGTCACCCGTGGTGGCCACGAAGGTGGAGGTTGAGCTGTCCACGCGCCAACGAATCACGGCCTTGAGTGGCGGCGTTTTTGCACCATCCTGCATCTCGCCAATTGATAGCTCGGGTTGCACCTCGATGATCTTGATGCGCCCCCACGGCACTTCTACCCAACTCAGGTGGTCACCGGTCTCAGGGTCGACGACCTCGCGGGAGCGCACGATGACATCAAAGACGTCGTTGGGTTGCAGATTGATGTCGTTGCCACCCCGCAAAATCACGCGGCTCGGGGACTCCACGCTGACAATCGGTGCTTCCCACGGAATCGGTCCGAGCTTCGCCAGAATGAAGTCGATCGCTTTGTCGATCGCCTCGCGCGTCGCGCGGCCGAGCGGGGTTTTGTAGAAGGCCCCAGCGCCAATCTGTAGGCCAATGTAGGGAATGCCCACCTCGCCTTCGACCCGCAATGCCGTGCCCTCCGCATGCGTGGCTTCAATGACCTTGCCGGTTTCGGTGTCGATGAGCCGCATTTCGATGCCCACGCGAGCGCGGTTGGCCGACGCCGAGGCACCTACGCCCGAGACCATGACTCCTGCATGCATGCCTTCAGCATCAGGTTCAAACTCGGTCACCGCACCGGCAAACATCGCTTGCGCCATGAGGAATTTGCCTTTTTCGATCTTCTCCGACTTGGCGAAGTACTCGGCCATCTCGCCCTGGCCGAGGTCCACCTCACCTGCAACTTTCTTCAGTTGCTTGCGCTCCAACACGGTCACTCGGCCGGTGCGTACAAGCTCGGTGACCAACTGTTCCTCAATAAGGGGCGCAATGCCGTTCATCCCGGCGGCATTCAGCTGCGGCAGGTTGGGTTCGTTATCGGTGAAAGCCGCGATCGCTACCCGCAGGCGCGGGCCACGGTGCTCTGGATAGGCGCGCGGGGTTGGTTCTGGGGCCACTTGCGGCGTGGGTTTCGGCGCGGCGCATGCCATCAGAGAAACAAGAGTCACGCCAAAGAGTTGAGAAGGCTTCATGGGAGTATTCCTAACGAGCGTTCGGCAGGTCATCGCTAGAATGAGAAATCGAGTACGCCCACCATACCGGATTTGAGATCGGGGGCTTGCGGCACGACGGTCACGCGTACGCCTTCGTAGTCCTCACCGTAAACGGCGGCATCCACGAGGCCCCACAGCCATAGTGCACCAAACACGCCAAAGGCGCTGTAACCCATCAGGCGATTGCGGTCGGCAGCATCCTGTAGCTCCTGTTGTTTCTTCAAACAGGTGGCCTCGCCAGAAGCGACGCTGCCGTCACAACCCTGCGCTATGTACTTGTCGGCCGCAGGTTCCCAACCCCGCTTCTCGTCGGCTTTCTTGGTCGCCAGTATCAACGCGGTGACGCCGGTGCCAATCGCAACCAACGAGCCGCCTGCAATCAGGTAGCCTTTCCAATGGTGTGCGGGGCCGTTGT
>JAKLEG010000739.1 GCA_022703175.1 Myxococcota bacterium
CATGGCCGATACGATCGGGTCAGCAGCAAAATGCCCATCGCGGCCAGTGCCTAGGCACGAGGTGCAACCAATCACGGCGGCACCCTCAAAAACATGCGTCAGCGCCTTGCGTAGCGCGTCGGTATTTATTCCCACGCCGCTATAGACAATCACGGCTCGCGTCTTTGCACCCGTGGCGGTGGGGCGCAGCGCTGTGGCAAGCTCACTGGCGGCGCGGTGCGGGTCGGTGGCGTGGGTCAATGCGGTCGAGACAGAGGCAGCCATGGGTGTGTCCTTCGGGTGCTGGGGACTGACTGTTTTACATTAGTGGAAAGCGTCGGTCGGGTACACCATTTCGCTCTCCCCAACCACGAGCCTTCGCGTTAAGGTGCACGCCAATGAATCTGGGACCCGCAGTTGCGCCGCTCACCGGCCTGTTTGGCGCAGGGGTTCTTCTGCGTCGTTTGGCCTACGATCGTCGCTGGCTTACGATTGCCACTCCTCCTGTGCAAACCGTGGCTGTGGGGGGGCTTGAGGTGGGTGGGTCAGGCAAAACCCCGGTGACGGGGCGGTTGCTGGAAGCGTTCTTGGCTGCGGGCCGGTACCCAGGATTGTTGACGCGAGGCTATGGACGGCAAACCCGTGGTTTGGTGTTGCGTCGCCAAGGTGAACCAGCGGTCGCGCTGTGTTTGGGAGATGAGCCGGCGATGCTCGTGCACGGTGGGCTCGATGTTCCCGTGGCAGCGTGCGAGCGCCGTGTCTTGGGGGCCTACGCGTTGGCGGAAATCGGCGCTGACGTGCTGGTGTTGGACGATGCCTTCTCCCATCGGGCGATGGGGCGTCACGTGGACGTGGTGGTGTTGCGTGGCGAGGCGCCGTTTGGCAACGGCCATTTGATGCCGTGGGGATCACTACGAGAACCGGCCTCATCGCTTAGGCGAGCTCGGGTGGTTTGGTTGCACTTTCGCGGCGAGCCAGTCTCCGAGTCGCCGCCCTGGTTCCAAAGGCTCTGCCCGCAGGCGAGCTTGGTGATTGGTCGTGCCGAACCCACGCAGGCAGTGGATCGTGCTGGGCGCCCGGTAGCGCTTGCGGGCGAACGCGCGCTTGGCGTGGCCGGGATCGCGCGTCCTGATGGCTTCTTTGACACGTTGACACAGCTCGGCCTGGCGCTTGTAGAACGGCGAGTCTATCGCGATCATCACCGCTACAGCGCCGATGATGCGGCACAGCTTCTGCGCCTGTGCGAAGCGACGCGCGCGCGTTTTGTGGTCACGACTCCCAAGGACGCCGTCAAGCTGGCCGAGGTGTTTGCTGGACCCTTGGTGATGGTGGGGACGCAAGCAACAGTGGTTCAAGGTGGCGCAGCGTTGGCGTCCGCACTGGAGCTGCCGACGCACAGCTTTGAGTCGTGCAAAAAAACGACGCAACAACGGCAGGGCGCCCCCGATAACTATACGTGAGCGGCGCTGGAAACTGACTCACGATAGAATGGTAGCGCGATAGTAATATCCAGCGGTGTTCGATAGGGAATGGGGCGGTCGACCGGAAACGGGCGGCCGCCCATTTTCATTTTTTGGCTGCGCTACATACATGCGTCGGGTCATGTGTGTTTGCTTTCCGTACGACCCACGTTAGTATCCCCGCGTGACTGAGACTCCGGAGCACATTGATCGCTATGAGCTGAGGCAGGTCCTCGGCAAAGGCGCCATGGGCAGCGTTTACGCGGCCTTTGACCCCAAGTTGCACCGCGAAGTAGCTCTGAAGCTGGTCGCGTCTGACCTGGCGCGCGAGACCAAGGCACGCGAACGTTTTGCCCGCGAGGCACGTGCGATCGCCGCACTCAAACATCCTAACATCGTCGAGATCTATGACTATTCGGGCGAAGAGTCCGAACACCTCTACTTGGTCATGGAAAAGCTCGATGGCGACGATCTTTTCAACATCATCAACGCCAAAGGCGTCATGCCCGAGCCAGCCGCGGCTGCCGTCGGGCACGAACTCTGCTTGGCGTTGCAGGTCGCACACGACGCCGGCATTATTCATCGCGATCTCAAGCCCGAAAACGTCTTCTTGAACAGTGTTGGTCGCGTGGTGCTTACCGATTTTGGCGTCGTCAAGGCGATCCGCGAAGACGCTGCGGTGGATGGTTGGCAACAAAAAACCGATGTGATCGGCACGCCCGGATTCATGGCGCCCGAGCTGATGATGAATCGCTCGTTGGGGCCGCGCACTGACCTGTTTGCGTTGGGGGCGCTGCTCTACAACATTACCACTGGCGAACTCCCGTTCGATGGCGCAAGTCCCGTCGAAATGTTTCGCGCCGCGGTCACCGGCAAGTACACCGATCCCCGCAAGTTCAATCGGATGCTATCCGAAGAATTGTGTGAGGTGTTGGACGGCTGTTTGCAGGCCAAGCCCAAGCGTCGCTTCCGATCGGCCGAACAAGTGCGTGAGGCGCTCAAGGGCGTTCTCGAAGCCAACGGCGTCTCCGACCTCCGCGATGATCTGCGCGATTTCATGCGCGAT
>JAKLEG010000074.1 GCA_022703175.1 Myxococcota bacterium
CTTTTTCGAGGAGGCACCACCGTGAGCTTTGTTCCGAGCCGCGTCTTCTTTACCAAGGGCGTGGGGCGCCACAAGGAGCAGCTCAGCTCTTTTGAGCTAGCGCTGCGCGATGCCAAGATCGCGTCCACCAACATCGTAACCGTTTCGAGCATCTTACCGCCGCGCTGCAAGCGTATCTCGATTGAAGAAGGTTTGAAGGAAATCAAACCCGGTCAGATCATCTTTACGGTCATGGCACGCAACGCCACCAACGAGCCGAACCGCTTGATCGCGGCCTCGGTGGGTGTGGCGGAGCCGGCCGATCCGGATCGTCATGGCTACCTCTCGGAGCATCACCCGTTTGGTGAGACCGACGAGAAGGCTGGTGATTATGCCGAAGATCTCGCGGCGTCGATGCTTGCCACCGTCCTGGGTGTCGAGTTCGATTCCAACCTGGCGTGGGACGAGAAGGAAAAAGTCTTCAAAATGTCCGGCCAGATCGTGCGTACCACCAACATCACGCAAAGCGCCGTCGGCGATAAGAATGGTCTGTGGACCACGGTCGTTGCTTGCGCCGTGCTGTTGCCCTAACCGCCGCCTCCTGCGACAACAACCGGCGTGAGTTTGCCTCCGCCAACCTGTGTTTTGGTCCTGCGCTTTAGCGCGGTGGGCGATGTCTTGCTCACCGCTGGGGTGTTAACCGCTCTGAAGCGCGCCTGGCCAAACACCCGTATCGTTTACGTCACCAAGCTTGGCCTCGTTCCGCTGGTGGCCGATCATCCCGCGGTGGACGCAGTGGTGGGCTTGGCACCCGGTGAGAGCCTGGGGGCATTTCGTGCGCGTCTCAAGCACCAAGCCCCGGATGCGGTGCTTGATCTGCACGACAAATTACGGAGCCAATGGTTGCGCTTGACCGTGGGCGCCGCGCGCAAAGCGGTGTGGCACAAACGGCCTTTTTGGGCGGGGCTCTGCGCGCGATTGGGCTTGTCACGCTATCGGGCCACCTCGCTCATTGCCGAGCGGTACCACGATGCGGTGGAGCAGTTGGTCGGGGCCAAGGTCGAACCTGGTCCGCTCAGTTATCACCCGAATGAGGCATCACGCGGGCGTGTGGCGGCGTTGTTGGCCGAGTTCAAGCTGGATTCGTCGACCCCTGTTATTGGCATGGCTCCCGGCTCGATGTGGGAAACCAAACGTTGGCCACCTGAGCATTTTGCGGCGTTGGCCCGTTTTGCGCGGGCGCAAGGCTACCAGGTGTTGCTCTCCGGCAGTCAGCCTGAGGCGGTGGTGACGCGTGCGGTGGCGGAGGCCTCCGGCGCCATTGATTTAGCTGGGCGGGTCAGCTTGGCTGACCTGGGGGCCTTCATTGAGCGTTGTCGGGCCTTTGTCGCCAACGATTCGGGGCCGATGCATTTGGCGCGGGCGTTAGGGGTGCCGACGCTGGCGCTGTTTGGCTCGACCGATCCCGGGCAGTTCGACTTCAAAGGCCACGCACTTTTGTACGCCAACCTCGAATGCTCCCCCTGTTCACTGTACGGTCGCCGCACCTGCCCCAAGGGGCATTTCCGCTGCATGCGCGAGTTAGATGATGGCCGGGCCCAACAGGCGCTGCAGCGACTTCTTGAGGGCCCTGCGCGCCTGCCCCTTGTGCGAGGCTAGTACGACCTTTCGGCAGCCAAAACCAGGTCGCCAATTTGTTGGCCTGGGCGCTTGGAGCCCCCAACAGGGTTGGAAGCTTTCTGGCGTGGACCTTGGTCGTGCGAAAGTCTCTCCCCCCTCGACCGCCTCCCTACGAGTGCCCACTTTAGCCTACACACAACATTAGATAACCTGCGCAGGCGGGAGGTGACGCCATGTCCGAGCTTTCGAAATTGTCTTGCGAGGCCGCCCAGGGCGATGTTTCAGCCCTTGATGCTGCCGCGGTCGCAAAGTTTTCAGGTCAGCTTACCGGTTGGCGGGTGGTCGAGGGGCATCATCTAACCAAGAGCTACACGTTCCATGATTTTGCGCAGCCGCTGGCGGTACTGAACCACATCGCCGAGTTGGCCGAGCGAGAAGGGCATCACCCCGACTTGCGGCTGTCGTGGGGCCGCTTGGAAGTCGACTTGTGGACCCATGCTGCCCGAGGGCTGACCAAGAACGATTTCATCTTGGCGGCCAAGATCGATGCGCTCGGAGAGGGCACGCGCACTTGACCGTCTGACGACGGCTTGGCATGCGGCAGGCGGCGCGTTAAGAGAGCGCCAGCAGTACGAACCTTTGGCAGTGTCCCAGCGGGGGGACTAGCGTGGACGTACAGGGATATCAGATTGAATTTAGACGTGACGTGCTGCATTTCACGTTTTCCACCTCTACCAATCCGCAGGCGCTCGGTGCCGCACTCAACGTCGTGGCCGACCTGTTCACCGAACGGGGCCCGCGCCGCTTTGGCATCATCACTGATGTCAGCCACCGTCGTGCCAGCTCTGTCGACGGGAGGCGGCTGATTGCCGACTTTCTGCAGCGCCAAGATGCTTACTTGAAGAGTCACTGTCGGGGTTGGGCTGTTGTTACAAACAACGACGTGATTCGCGGCGCCCTTACCGCCATCTTGTGGTTCAAGGCACTGCCGTGTCCCTATCGCATCATGGAAACATCACGCGCAGCCGAGGTGTGGCTCGCTCGGCGGGCACCGTTAACCGGGCAGGGGCAGCGCGCCCAACTCACGTAACGCCGCACGCACCAGCGTTCCTTGTTTGGGGGTGCTGGCACTGTCGTTCGCATGGGCGTCTTCCGGGACGGCCGTGTCAGCTTATCTGACACTTGCGTGACAATTCCCACGCGAACCTTGCTACGATTGCCATCATGTCGCGGTATCCAAATCTGCGCTGGCTCACCGCTCTGGCGGTGCTGCTCTCCGCGGTGAGGTCATGCGCGGCATGCGTTTCCCGGCACCGGTCGGTGGCTCGGTGGAGGTGGTTTACCCATTCGTGCTCAAGCCCAACTGACGTCCGTCGCTGTCAGCTAGCAGCGCTACGGCCAGTTGCGATTTTGGACTGATGAACGATGGCGGCGCACCATCGGCAAGGTTCACGGCTCCTTGCGCCAGGCCAAAATAACTATTGCGGATTGGGCTCGTCGACGTAGTCGTCATTGTCACCGGGTGTCTCGGCAGGCAGCTTGTCCAACGCCCGCTTGACGATTGCCTGGTGTTCTTTTTCCTCGTCCAACAGTTCTTTGAACAATGCCTGCACGGCGGGCTCGTGGGTTTGCTTCAGGGCCGCCGCATAGAAATCGTGGGCGCGCGTCTCGTTGGCGTAGGCGATGCGATAGGCCTTTTGCGCCGACATGAAGGCGCGGGCCTCGCTGTAGTCAGTGATTTCCACCTCGGGGATCAGCGATCGCTCCACTGTTACTGGCGCCTTACCAAAGGCTTTCGCCCGTTGGGCGCGCAGCTGCTCGGCGTGCTTTTCCTCGTTCGTGACCATCGTGCGGAAGAACTTGGCGGCGTCGGGGGTGTTGTGCTGCAAAAGTTGTTCGGCCAACTCATCATAGCGATCGCGAGCTTCTTCTTCGATGATGATTGCCACGTCGAGCGCGTCTTGCAGGGTCAACTTGGCGAAATCCAGGCTCTTGGCCATGACACACTCTCCCTCCAAAGGTTGGCGGAAATGTGGAGCTTCTCACAGCTCAAGTCAATCCGGGCGGTGCCCACAATTTGACATCTGCTCGTTTGTTCAGCTAAACAGGCTTTCAGGGTCTTGCATCGTTTCCCATACCTAGGGAGCGCCTATGTCCGCGGATACCGAACTTACCGATCGTCAAAAGCAAGTGCTGGATTTCATTAACGAACGTATCCAGGAGTGGGGTTATCCCCCCACCATCCGTGAGATTGGCGAGAAGTTTGGGATCAAGTCTACCAATGGTGTGGCTGACCATCTTAAAGCATTGAAAAACAAGGGATTTTTAACCCACGAGCACATGAAATCGCGCACCTTGCGGCCGGTGACGGCCAAATCCGACAACGTCGTGCGTGCTCTTATTCCACAAAACTCCGATACGGTGGCGATTCCACTCTTGGGGCGGGTGGCGGCTGGCGAGCCGATTTTGGCCGAGGAGCATGCCGAAGGTACGGTGGTCGTCGACAGCTTTTTGGTAGGTGACAACAAGAAGCTCTTCGCCCTCAAAGTGGTCGGCGACTCCATGGTGGACGACGGTATCCTCGATGGCGACTACATCTTTGTGAAAAAGCGCGCCCACGCCGAGCCCGGCGAAATCGTCGTCGTGCTCATCGACAACGAGGCCACCGTAAAGCGCTACTACCCCGAAGGCGAGCGCATCCGCCTGCAACCGGCCAACGCCACGATGCAGCCTATTTACGTCTACAAACGCGACTTCAAAGATATCCAAATCATCGGCGTGGTGGTGGGCGTGTATCGGCGGGTTTGAGCGCTCGGACGCTGCAATTCATGCTCGCAGGGCGGCTCTTGCTTGTTGCACTTGCTACGGACGAAATGACAGCGCGATCGGCAGCAGCTCACTCTCCAAGCTACTCTTGCGACTCTCCTCCACGCTCACCACGATCTGTGTGGCAATCCCTGCGTCTACGCGAAACAAATGCGCCTGCAACAGCCGCAACTGCGGCCCTGTCGGCACCGCGAGCTGGGTTACCAACCCGTCCACGCCATCGGCAAAACGCACCGGCTGTTGGCTCAAACGCCGCAACATCGGCATCAGTCCAAGCATCTCACGTATGGCACTGGCTTCTACCTCGGCCGCGCTCGCCCCCCGGCCCGCGCTCCGATTCACCACGATGCTGGCCCGTGCCTGTGCCACCTTGTTCACCGCCATGCGCGCACCTAAGTCGTTGCGCTCAGGCTCATACCAAATCGCCTGCGTGCGCAGCTCCCACCCCGCCGGTGTCTCCAACGTGCCGTGCTCACTCATGTTAGGCTTCCTTCCCGGCTCCGCGTGCCGCCTGGCGCGCTCGGCCCATGACGCCGCGGTAATGCCGCCGCAGCATTTCGTAGGTTAAGCGCTCATGCAGATTGGGCGCCGCCAAAAACAGGCGATTGGCATGCATATGCAACACGCTGGCGACATAATCGGCCATCGGCACGGTCAACGAACCTGTTTGAACCTGCGCCAAAAGCTCATTTATTACGGGCTTTTGGGCCACCGTGCGCTGCTCCAAGGCCTGTGCCAACAAGGCAGTGACCGCCGGCAATCCTACAAACTTGCCCTTTAGCGCCATGGCCACGCCATCACCGAGCTCCCGAAATCGCTGCGAAAACCACTCCCCCAACGCCTTGGGCGGTTTGACCCCCGACGTGCCGTACACCAAACGTTCAAGGAGCGACACCCGCTCGGCGAGCGGCAGCGCAAAACTCTCAAGCGTAGCGTCCATCGCCGCGGCCGCCACGTAGAAGCGCCAGCGCTCCTCCTCGGCAGTCAGCAACGCCAACACCTCGGCGACGTACAAACTATCAGCGGCAAACAGTCGCTCCGCCAAAGTCACGCCCAAAAGCCCGCCGTACCGTTCCACCTCGCGCTCGTAGGTCGACACCTCGACCGTATGCACGAACCCCTGCGCCAACCACTGCTCAGCCAACGCCATCAGCTGTGCGCGTAGCGACGCCGCGGCAGGAGCCCACAGCCGTACCCGGAGGTGAAACTCGGGATCGCCGTAACGGATGAAAAATGCCGGACAATCAGCGCGGGCACTGGCCTGAAAGAACGGCCCCAGATCGCGCCCCAGCGCCTGGTCGAGGGCCCACTTGCCGCCGTACAGCTTTAGGTACAGGCACTCTGAACCGGGCGGTAGCGTCCGCTGGGCGCGCGCCACTGGAGTCAAGTTGCGCGCCGCTTGGGCCGGCGCGGGCAGAGTAACAGCGGGTCTGGCGACAAACGGGATCAACGCCTCGCTCATGAAACGACCTTCAGGGCCGGTTGCCCATAAGTCGTCCAGTGCTGGCAGCACCTCTTCAAAACGCAGGTTGGGTGTGCGCAAGGCCTCCCGGGCAAACAGCTCGGCCGCCCACGGGCTGTCCAAGTCCAACAACACGAACGAGGGTTCGACGTTCCAGGCACCGCCTTGGGATAGGTTCACGTAGCGCGGCAATCGGAGCCTCTGGCGCAACGCTTGTAAAGCGGCGTGCGGATCGCGTTTAAGGGCACTTGTCAGCTCGGCCGACACCGGCACGTGAAAACGCGCTGGGCAAAGCACCAGGTTGTCCCCGAGCTTGATACGCGGCAACTTGGTAAACGCCGCCTCTGCGGCCCCCCAACTCCAGGCATACGCACCTTGAGCGCTTTGCTGCATCCCGATCAGGCGCAACAGCCGTGCCACAGGCGGGGTCACGCCCGGGGCATAGTTCAACGCCGAAAAATGCCTCGGCCACACCTCCCGTTGGTGCCGCTCGGACCAAAGCACCATCTGGTCATCGCGCACGCAGAGCGACAGCTCGGCAGGCAAAAGCGACTCCGCTGGCCCGGCGTTTGCGCCAGGTGTGTAGACGGTAATCTCATACGGCGCCAAGGTCGGGCGCCGATGCACGTTGTTCACCGCCTCGGCCAGCGCTCGATAGCTGATATCGGCCATGAGACAATCGGGTCGCAGCGCTGCCTCGTGCGCCGCAAGTTCTCGCAGGTGCTCAGTCAGCGTCGCATCCCCCACGGCAAAGCGAGCCAACAGTGCCACCGCCGACTCGGCCCCCATCATGCGCAACACCGCCAAGCCGCTTTGGCCCAGGTTGACGCTGGCCAATAACGAGGTGGGCGTGCGCGTGCCTTTCGTGACAGGTGCGCTCGGAAAATCGGCAGTGGTGAGCGTCAGTTCGTTCAGCTGTTGTTCATGGGCGCGCGCGGCCAGGCTCAACAGCCAAGCATCCAGCGCGCCGAGACCGGAATTCGGCGCCGCGTAGCCAATTGGGTAGCCGTCCAAGAGCGCGCTCGGAGGCTCTTCGCCACCGGGGGGGAAACCCAAGCCCAAATCCGGGTCGGTGGCGCGCAACAGCGGCACTCGCTGTTGGTCATAACGTTTCACAAAGGCGACAATGAACTCCTGCAGCGGGTTTTGCGAGCGCCCAGCCTGCAGGCGGGAGAGCAGTGGATAGGCTTGTTGCAATGCCTCTATCAGGTGCGGGGCCAGCGTCAGCGTTGCGGCCGGTTTGTAAAGCACCAGGTGCACCGGCGCCGGCCCCGGTTCGGCCTCGGCGGTGGTGGCGCCAAAAAGCCCTCGGGTAGCTGTGGCCACAGCTTCCAGCGCGTCCGCGCCCGTGTCCGTGCCGATCGGGGTGGCCACGTAGTTCGCCAGCGCCTGCTCGACCTCTGCGAGCGCGGTTTGGGCTGGTGCCAGTGCCGGCGCTTGCGCCAATTTCTGCGCCACGTGCGCCGACATTGCTGGCGTGGTGAAAGGTGGCTGCCAATCACTGTCGAGCACTCCCCATGCCACGAGGTTGGCAACAAAACCTTCGATCTCGGCGCGGGTCGCGTCGGGATAGTCGGTCGCCAGTGCCTGACACAGCTTTGCATACGGTCGGGGTTGCCAAAGCTGCTCCAACGCGCGCCCCAGCGGCCCTTTTTGTGGCAGCGACAAAACTTGCTCACGCCACCGTGAGATGCTCGCCTCAGAACCGGAATCATCAATACTTTCAGTTTGTTGCGTGCTGTCGATCGGGCGGTTTTGGGGCACCAGGACGCGGTAGCGAACGCTGTCCGGGTGACGGGTAAGGGTGGTGTTGAGGCTTACGGTGCTCGCCTGCAAGCCGGCCGGGCTTTGGCTGAGCGCGTGCACAAAGCGTGACAAGAGCGGCAGGTCTAGGTGCGCATCCCGACGGTAGGCGGAGACAGGCTTCAGGCACGCCGTGGCACTGTCGCCATGCACTTGCCCCAGGCTGACCCCAGCAAACAGGCCGAATGGTGTACAACGGCTGGTGAACCGAATCACATAGTTGAGCAGCGTCAACGCCACGCCTGGCGTGAGCGGCGCCTCACCTTGCTCGATCCGGTGCAGCGTCCGCACCAACGACGGCGATCCTAGCCACAGGGCCTCGCGTTGCAACGGTTGGGTGACGTAGTGCAGCAGGCGGGCCGGAGCGCTACCAGCATCGCCGCCTTGGTAGAGCCGCAGCAGGTCATCACAAGGACACAACGGCGTGCGCAGCACAAACCAATTACAGACCTGGTAATCCGTACCCACGGCTGACGCGGGCACCACTTACAACACCATGGCCACGTTGCAGACGATGATGACGATGGCGACGATGGGTAACATGATGTCGCCGATGGGGCCGACAGTAGCCGTCTCGAACCCGTTTGCCGCGATGATGACCACGATGACCACTGCGACTACTTGGACCACGATGTTTGCCTAGATCAACCGGGCGGGGTTGCGATGCGGGTTCATCCCCAGAGCCAGCGTGTCGTTTTTCGCTCGGCAGAGGCCGTGGATGCCCCGGGTCGTCTCCCTGCCGCGTTACCGCGTCTCAACAGCACTCCGAATCCCCAAGACACCGATCATCTAGAGCTAAGCACCAAGCGCTCAGGCGCAGCGCTGAGTGAGCCCGCGCTCGACGATCCGCAACGACAGAGCTACGCCGACAGCCGAGCGCCGCTGGGGCTCAACAAGATCGACTTCAAGCGCGATGTGCTGCAAGGCCTCACGATTGAAGACTGTTATTTCGCTGCCCCGGTTGCGGCGATTGCGTGTCTTCGCCCAGAGTTTTTCCGCGATGCGATGCACGAGAACCCGGATGGTTCGGTGACCGTGCGCTTCTTCAAGTGCGATAACCCCCACGATGTCGCACAGACCTTCACGCCAGTCTTCGTGACCGTGAGTCGCAAGGTTGTGGTGGATGTGGCCGGCAAGCACTGCCTGGGACACGCCGCCAGCCAAAAACTCTGGTACGCGCTGCTCGAAAAGGCCTACGCACAATTTCAGGGCGGCTATAAGGCCATTAGTCATCGCGGCCTACCCGAGGTGGCGATGGGGGCGTTGTTGGGGCAACCGGTGCTCACCTTCGACCCATTACCCGATGCCCTGTTTGACCGTATCGCCGCGCTGACGCACGCCAAAGCCGCCGCCATTGTGGTCTGGGGCAAAGATCGGCCACTGCTCGGCTCCGGCATCCAAGATCGGCACTGCTACAGCGTCTTGAAGACCCGCGTGGTGCACGGCGAACGTCTGGTAACGCTCCGCAATACCTTTGGTTTCGGCGAGCCGATGGATCTGTTTGGGCTGCATGCCAAAGATGGCAAAAACGATGGCATCTTTGAGATCACATTTGCGGAGATGGCGCGCTTGCTGCCGATTTACCGCGAGTGCGCGCTGCCCTGCGCCTAACTCAACCCACCGCCGCTCCGCTCAGAACCAGGTATGCGCGCGATAGGCGCGATACGCATCTCCAAATTGTTGCTCCAACACCTGCGCCTCGGTGCGGGCCCGTTTGACCTGCAACGGCACCAACACCAGCAGCAACAACAGCCCCCAATGCCAGTGCAGGTAGAGAAAGAACCCCGTCACCGCAATGGCGGAGAACAGGTAAATCGGGTTGCGCACACGCGCGTACAAGCCGTGGGTGACCAGCGCGCGCGCCTCGGCCGCGACCGAGAAGGACTCACCCAATTGCATGCGAGCCGCAGCCAAGAAGGCGTGGCCCACGAGGGTCAGAGCCAAGCCAAGCCAACGCTCGGCGTCCCAAGGGCCGAAAAACGCCGCGATGAGCATTAAAACGCCCATGCTAATGGGGGGCATGATCAAGGCGTAGCGAGCAGTCATCGGCGTATCTTTAGGAAAACACGAGGTCAGCTTGGCAGCACACAACAGAGCTCAACCGGCACGGTTTGCCGACCGCCCTTGGGCGATAGGTCGGCGCCCAACACCAACTCCCAAATCAGCGCGCCGCCATCAGTGCGCCGGGCGTTGTGGCTCTTGGGTTTCGTGGGCAGCTCAACCTTCAGCCACATCTTGACGGCCGAGAAGATCGGGTTGGCTTCGGAGGCGCCATCCACGGCCACCCCTGGGTCTTCTAGGGCGCCCTGCAACGTCAGAAGCTTGCCTTCGCTTGTCACCGCGAACTTCTCAAACGGCTTGGCCGGCGTTTGCCCCGGTTGGCTGTTGTCGATGGTGATCGCGGGCAACAGCGACAAGTCGTTGACTTGCAGCACCGTGCCAGAAGTGGAGGTGGAGCCATCCCGGGCCTCCAAGAGCTCCACCAACTCGACACCTTCGGGCAGACCTTTGCGGATGCGCTCAAGCACTGTCGGATCTGGGGCCTGCTTTTCCTCGTGGGTACGCGCCGCAAACACTTCGCGGGCGCGTTGCATATCTTGCTCAGTGACCTCGTCCGTGCCCAGGTGTTGTCGCTTGCTGGCCCGGATTGAGGCCCGCAACATCGGCTCCAAATCCACCGTGACTCCAAGCGTCACGCGCGCACTCATGGTCTTGGCGGCGTTGGTCATTACGAGTTCCCAGACGTCGGTTTCAACGTGATGTCGCCCTTGATTTTACCGGTTTGGATTTGATCCACGCACCAAGCAGCAAACGCCGGGTCTGCACTGACCATGTCATGCTTGCCCTTGAGCGCGTCCGGACACATCACGAAGCCGCCCGCCTTGGGCATGGCGTCGAACACCGCGCGCGAGGAGGTGTTGGAAACCGCGCCGTCATCTGGCACGCACACCGTGAAGAAGTCCTTCTGGTATTGTTCCGGCACTTGCTTCGCAAGCTCGATCACTTCCAAACCATCAATGCCCATCGTCAGCGAGGTCAGGCCGGTGACGTCCATCTTGGGCTTGAAATAATAGAAGAAGTCGGTGAACGGCGTGCCGTTGAAAGTGACGTCCAAACCCACCTTGGTGGTTTCGCGATAGGCCCGCTGCAGCTCCTCGTGCTTGACGCAGGTGGCCGGTTGCACGCCAGCCTTTTGGCACAACGCGTTCAAGCCCGCGAGCAACGCGGCGGTCTCTTTGGACGCCGCCGGATGTTTGTCGGTGTGATGCACCAGGTCCCACACCTTCTTGGTCGATTCGTCTTCACACATCACCGATTGAGTGTAGCCGCACAGCGTGATGCACTTGTCGAAGCGCTCGGGGTAGTAAGCCTTGCAGGCGAACGCGATGGCGCCGCCATACGACAGCCCGGAGACGCTGGCCTTGGCTTTCACACCCAGGGCATCCAGCACGTCGACCACGGCTTTGGCCTGGTCTTGGGCCGACGGTGCATCGTTCTTCGGCAGCTCATCGTTGTGCGTCTTCTTGTAGTGATCGAGCGTTTCGCCCTGCCATGGCAGGTAAATTTGAATCGCGGTATGACCAGCGTTGACCAAAGGCTCGGCCATGCGGCCAGCGCGACCGTGTCGGGCAGCGATACCATCTAAGTAGATGACCGGTTCTGTCGTGGCGGCCTTGTCCTTCGGCAGCGTGATAGCCACGAAGATTTCGCCACTTTGTGTCTTTAACATGCCTTCAAATTTGCCGTTGTTTTTGGCAGCCAGCTCCACCAAGCCGCTGTAGGGGCCGGTGACTTGCGCAGGCTTGTTTCCCCGCCTTGTCGCTCTGGCACCCGCTACCAGCAGATCCCCTTGCACCGGCGCTTGTTGCTGCGGTGCAGCGGCGGCGGCCTTGTCATCCACGACCGGGGCAGGTTGGGCTTGTGCGGCGCGGACGGCATGAATCCCTGGCATGACTGGCTCCTTAAGAAATGGGTCGGTGCTGTTCCCACATTATCGCTCACCCCATCTCGGTGTTGCGTCTGTTTTGCGCAGAATTTTTTGCACGGTGGTGCGATCTTATGGGCTGATTTATCTAACTTTTTTGGCTCCACTCCGGGGGTTGGTTGCTGCACTGCACGAAACAACGCTTTGCGTCACGGCGCGGCGAGCAAAAACTCCACCAATGCCAACAGCGACCAGGCCCATCTGGCGCAGACGCTCACGATCGCTTAGGGACAACTCAGTCTCGTGCGGCATCGAGCGGCTATCCTTTGTGGAGGGACTGATGCAGGGTAACGAGATCGAGACGCCGCCGTCAAGCCAGCGCGGGCCCGTTTTGTTGCGCAATAACGACGGCTGGCTTTTGGAGCGAATGACCGGACGTAACTAGGCTTTGGCGGGGGATTTCGGCTCGTTTTGGGAGATGAACTTGAAGGTATCTTCGGCACCCAAGTCTTTGAGCATCACGTGCGAGTAGCCGGGAACATCGTAGGCGATTTCGCCATCTTGGCCGGGGATCTTGGCGGTGTCGGCGCCAAACACCGTGCCATTGATGAACGGGCTGTTCACCTCATCGAACATGCCGCGGATGGAGTAGACGTGTTTGCCTTCGAAGTGCTCGGTTTCGGCCAGGCGGCTCAACACCTTCGAACGGCCGAACAGGTCGCCCGGCAGGTAGCCGGGGCATAACCCAGTGTTCATGTCGGTGGTGGGGACAAACGGCAGCGCCGCGCCCGAAGCCAAGCCAGCGTTGGGGCCGGAGATGCCCACAAACACATTCACCTTGCTGGTCAGCGGCGCGCCGATGTCGTAATGGTTGCCGTTGCTGTCGACCATGTCGCCGCCCAAGATCGCCAGGCGCGCAAGGGTGACGCCCATTGAGTGCGAAACAATGTTGATCTTCTTGGCGCCGGTGTACTCCAGCACGGCCTCAAGGTGCTTACGCACCTGCATGACGTTTTTCTTCGAGTGCGTCTCAAATGGCACCGAGGTGATCGCGCCATCGCCCCAGGTGGTGGCATACAGCTCGTGGCTCTTGTAACCTTGCGACTCAAAGTACTGCTTGGTGGTGGCCCAGCCGGTCATGTAGGGCATGCCGTAGGGCAACGCGCGGTCGCCGTTGCCATGCACAAAAACCACCGGAAAATGTTGCAGTTTTTCGGCGTGGTTCAAACGGCCGCCAAACGAACCGCCGACCAGGTCGGTGCGCGCCAAGTTCAGCTCGGGGAAGCGTTTGTCTAAAAACTCACCAAAGTCGGGCGTGACACCGCCTCGGTCGGCGATAGCGCTGAAACCCCAAAACTGTCCCACCACATCCCAGATGCTCATCGGCGGGGGAGGCGCGACAGCAGGCGTCACAGCCTTCACCTGCCCCACCCGTTCGAGTCGATCCACCGGCGCAGTCGCCGCAGTTCGAGAGGGCTTCGCGGCTACCGCAGCTGGCTCAGGCCGAGCAGTAAGGTCGACAGCAGGGCGAGCGCGGCCAAGGGCGTGTGTATGTCCCATACTTCTATCATCGCCTGAAACGCGCCGGTGTTGCCAGTTTTGCATTGCATCGCAAATCCTCTGCTAGTGCCCGGCGGTGAGCCCTGCAAACCAGGTTGCGGCTTGGCGAAAAGTCGAATGACTACGTAAATACGGCATGTTAGCGCGATCCAACAAAGCCACCACGTGGTTGCGCACCGCAACACAACCAGCCTCCGGTTGGACCTCGCTGGGGGGGGCAAGATCGACAAACAGCCGCGCAAATTCGCGGTGTGACTGCGCCGTGGTAATAAGCAACGGGGTCGGGCTCTTGCGCTGCCACATGATGAAGTATTGGGCAAAATCCAGCGCAGTGCGGCCGTTGCCATCCTCAAACGGACGGATGGTGGTCAAGCCGTAAGTCGCCAATGCGGCCAACAGGTAGTCATCGTTCGGTTGGTTGGCATCATGCAGGTTGTCAAACAGCCGCCCCAACAACAGGCCGACGAGCTTCTCTAGGTCGACGGGCGCCGGTACCGGCACGCCGATGTTGGGCAAAGGCTGGGTACGTAGTGGCTTGTCCGTTTCGCCCATGCCGGTATGCAACGCCGCGAGCTGCGGTATCACGAGCGGCGGCGGTGTCTGCGCCTGGTACAAGCGGGTCAACAACGCGTGTGTGACGTCCAGGGTCTTGTGTTGGGTGTACAGCTTGGACAGGTCCATCGGTCCCTCTTTTCGAACTGAGCCTTGGGATTGTTACTCCAAGATGCGCCGAACGCCAGAGAGTCTCCGGCTCTCAATAGCGGCAAGCGGTTCGGCCACCACCCGGCCGCGCACCGACGAGGCATGCACCACGTCACCACTCGCCACGTAGATGCCGACATGGGGGTAGGTGGGGCGCCGGGCCCCGCGTTGACCGAAAAACACCAGGTCACCTGGCAAGATCGCCTCGGGGGCCACCGGGCGGGCGGCATCGAACAGCACGGCGGCGCGGTGTGGCAGCTCAATACCCAAGGCGCGATACACCGCCACCACCAGGCCGCTGCAATCGGTGCCGGCTGCAGTCTCGCCGCCCCAGCGATAGGGTGCGTTCAGCAGCGCGAAGGCGTTCATCGAAACTTCATCTTGCACCTGCGGCAGCGTCACATCGGTGGGGATATCGAAGCCCTCTGGGGAGGGCATTGTTTCGTTGGCCAGGCTCGGGCTCCAGAACTGCTCGTCCTGTTCACCCAAGCGACTCGGCCAACTGACATAACACACCACGCCCAAGAGCAACGTGGCCTCACGCAACTTACGCATCCTGTTCGCCTGAACGACGGCTATCTCCGGTGCGGACTTGGTAAAAGCCACGCGACCGAGCTGCGGCAAACGGCACCCACACGGCGTGCGGGCGGGCTCGTCATTCGTCGGAGCGCTTAACACGTGGGTTTGGCAAACGTCAACCCACGAGAGGCTGATTTAGTGCGGCGGGGCGTCAGGAACTCAACGAGCCAGCGCACCGGCGCCCTCGTTGGGGCACGGCCCCACATCGGTGGCGGTGACGTCATCGAGCATTATGGGTGCCGCGTAGTCACCCCAGGCGCCCGTCAATGTGATGCGCAGCTGGTGCTCGACGCCGCGCGCCACTGGCAGGGTGGTTTCGAGGTACGTCCATCCGCCTGCGTCCATATCCAAATCGTGGTCAACCGGCACTGGTGTGCCAAACGTGACGCCATCGGTGGAAAGCGCGAAGTTCAAGATCGAGGGGCCCCGCCCATGTCGGGTCCAGATGCCAAGACGGATCTGATCACGTCCGGGCACGAGCGGTTGGCTAAACGTCAATGCACCCTCACCGGTCACCAAGGCAGCATCACAGGTGCCATCTTCGGCATTGGTCTCCCCACAAATCCGTTCCCACTGGCCCGACACAGCCACTGCGGCGTCGCTGGCTTCAAAGGAATTGCTCCAAAACGGCGCGCCCCCCAACAAGTTGCAGGCGGGTACAGCCTCGGCAGCGCCACAACTTGCCAAATCAATTACCTGGAGGCGGTCGATGTCGAGGTAGGTAGCACCGGTGAAGCCACCATGCTGGAGATTGTCGGCCTGCAGGCGCACCCACACCTTGGCAGGTACTGCGGGCAGCGCAAAGCGCATTTCGCTGTAGCTCCAGAGGGCGTCACGTCCCACCGTTAGGCTTGGGGGTGCATCAAAGCTCGGCAGGTAGGTTTGCCCGAGGTCGGTTGAGATCTGCACACTCAATTGGCCGCCGCCGGTGCCCCCGCGCAAGAAGAAACCAACGGCAACAACTTCGCTGTTGACCAACGCTGGCACCACGGTGTTGATGCCCCCCGAGGCTCCTACCCCCTGAAGCTGCGCTTGCGACAGGCCATCCACCACATCGCTGCCGTCGACCCGGGAAAAGCTGCCAAAATAGGCGACCGCCGTGTCCGCGTCCTCAAACGACGCGGTCAACACCACCTCGCGCCCAGGTGCAGCACATTCATACGCCGAAGGCCCGCGACCGCAGCTCGCCACTAGGAGAAGACCGCCCAATACCGGGGCACCTCTTGAACTTACGAACATCGACAAAGCGTAGACAAACGAATTCATGGGGGCAAGCGCGGCCCATGACTGTCGGCCACCGCCGACGCGAGGGAGCATGCGGACGATGTTGGTGGACAACGGTCTTGCGGTCGTTTCTGGAGTGAGCTCGCTTACGTCGCAAGGCCTAGCGACCCTGAACGTACGGTCGACCGTCGTCGTACTTGAAAAACACTGGATCGCCCGCAGCCAGGGTTATGTCCAGTGTGCGTCGCTCGCCACTCCCAAAGAGGGGCAGTGTTTTCACTTGGCCATCCAGCTTGTCGAGGCCCAAAAGTGCAGCCCGATTGAAGCCCGCGGGAGCCTGAGAGAAGTCAAACTCCACGACCACCTGGCCCGTGGAGCTAGAGTCGCTGGGCCAACTGCCGTTGGCGTGGCGGACATTTTGAATCATCACGTAGGTGGCACCGCGGGCATCGCGAAAGTAGCCGACCAGCAATTGCAACAAGAATTCACCGGAGGCCCCGGCGATGCGCTTGATATAGGGGTCATCACCCGCGCCCGGCGCCCATTCGTTTAAGCCATCCGGCGTGAGCAGGCTGATGCCAGGAACGAAGCGCACGTCGGTGCTGATGAGCTGGGTGATAGGTCGGCCCAGGTTTAACAGCTCCCGATTGATCTGCGCCAGCATGTTCCAATGAGCCGTCTTTTCGACGTTGTAGTCACCATTGGTTGCGAACGTGATGGGAAACAGGTCGTGGGTGGGTAGCACTTGGTAGAGAAACCAGGTGTGCCCAGTGAACCCGAAGACCAGGCCCGAAAAGGCGTCCCAGCGCTGGTCCGATTCCTCGTGTTCGTTGCCCATGTCGGCGTTGGTGTAGGCGTTCAGGTAGCGCCAATACGGTTTGTTGAAGCGGAGTCCTGCTGCGCGGGCTTCGGCCAGCGACCTGTAAGAGCTTTTGTCGCGCGAGTAGTCGTCGTAGCTGAAGATATCGAAATCCAGGTTGCTGGCGCAGCGCTCGCGCATGTCCCCTGCACCCAAGAAATTCAAGATCAACAGCGCCTCGGGGTCGTGCTCGCGCAACGCTGCCACGCCGATGGTCGTGGCTTGGTAGGCCTCCTCGTTCCCTGGTTCGTCTCCCACTTGATAACCGATACGGCCAGGCGGATTTTAAGTGGG
>JAKLEG010000740.1 GCA_022703175.1 Myxococcota bacterium
CACTCGCCGAAGAGCGTGAGCTATCGCTGCTTGTGAGTGCCATCCCGCAGGCCGAACCGCCTGCAGCGTTTGTAGCAGAGACGGTGGCGCGCTTTGCGCTGGCGCACGCCGAGCCGGCCTGGGCACAAACCTCGAAGGCGCTGGGGCTGGCATTGGGCCTGGGCACCGCGCTGCTGGTGGTCATGACCTGGTTGTTGTCGCACCACGCGGGAACTTTTTTGGAAGGCTTGGCTCAAGCGTTGCAATTCGTCTGGGTGGGTGCCGGCTTGGTGCACGTGCTGGCCGTGAGCATCCCGGCAGTTGCCATCTCGGCTTTGACCGCCGCAACCTTGATGGTGGTGGCAAGTGGCTTGCTGTTACGTCACTTGGCACTCATCACGGTGGCCGAAAATAGTCCCGCGCGTTGAACGTATTCCCGACAGGTGCGGATGAATCCGCCTGGAGGTTGTTATCATGTTGAAGGTACGTCGTCTCATCCGAACCGCCCTGTGCGCGATGGCGCTGCTTGGTGTCGGCTTTTCGAGCGCACAGGCTGCTGGCAAAACAAAAGGTTCCATCGCCAACGCTGAAGCACCGCTGGTAAACCCGCCAACACCGCCAACACCGCCAACACCGCCCACGCCCCCACCCCCCCCCGGCGTGGTCACACCGGAGGCATCTGCACCGTTGCGACTGGAAGGTGACTTCCCCAAGGAGTTGCCGCTCGTCACCGTGACGGTCGAGGACGAAAGCGTCGCCGAGATTCTGCGCGACGTGACCCGCCAGGCAGGCTTGAGCCTGGCATTGGCCGTGCCCGAAGGCATCACAGAACATGAGCTCACCTTAGCGATGGAGAACCGCCCGCTCCCGGAGGTGCTCGGCGTCGTGTTGGAGCTCAGCAACCTGCAAGCCAGACTCAAAGGTAGCGTCCTGGTCGTAAAGCCTGCGCAAGGTGCGGTCACCGATATCGACACCGATGTGCACCTGCCGATCGGTAGCCTGCAGGTCAAAGTGTCGGGGGTGGACAGCCCCGAGGTACGGGTACGCAAACACCGGCGCGGGCACAGCGGCGACAACAACGAACGCGTCGTGATGGGCTCGAACGGCCGCGTGGAAGCTGGCGAGACGGTCGATCAAGCTGTCGCGGTGGGCGGATCCATGACGGTGGCGGGTCGGGTGCGCGGTGATGCCGTCGCGGTAGGTGGTGACCTGACATTAGAGCCGACCGCGCAAGTCGAAGGAGACGCTGTGTCCGTGGGTGGCACGGTAGATGTGCAAGAGGGCGCCACGTTGGAGGGGAATCGCGTGAGCCTTGGCGGTTCGTTGGGTTCCATGATCAGCGGCATTGTCAGCTCCGGCATCGAAAAGCCGCTGCTGCCAGGCCTCTTGTTTGACCTGTTGCATACGCTCTTGCTCGCGGTGGTGATGGTGGTGCTCGGCTTGTTACTTATCACCTTCGTGCCAACCCGACTGGAAGCCGCCCGCACGATGATGACCGCTCGCCCGGGCACGTCAGCAGCCGCTGGCATGGGACTGCTCGTCGGTTTTGCGCCGCTATGCGTGCTGTTGGTCGTTACCGTGGTGGGCATTGTGCTGGTGCCGGTGGCAGTATTAGCGTTGGTGGTCACCTTGATGATGGGCATGACGGCGTTGGCGATGCTAGTCGGCTACCGCCTGCCGTTATTGCAGACCCAGAAGACCCCTGTGGTCGCGCTGCTGCTCGGCGTCGGTGTATTCACGCTGATCGACCTGATCCCGTTCGTAGGCACGCCCATTCTGGTGTTCGTGGCCTTTGCGAGCGCCGGTGCGCTGCTCTTGTCGCGCTATGGTAAGGCCACGCCTGCGGACCCAACGCCGAACTCGGTGGTTGTGACGCCCGAAGGCTGATCGCTGTTGCGATCCTAGCCTACCGACCGGAGCAATTCCTAAGCATCTCCAATCGACGCGATGTTGAGCTTTGACCTAACCAGAGGCGACGCCGACCAGCGCTTGGCGAAAAGCTTACGGTTACGCTCGTAGCTAACAGCAGGAACGCCGCCGGTCGTACCGACCGCATGATGCAGCACCACCGAAGGCGAAAATTGCACCTGCCAGCCCAGCTGCCTGGCCTTGAGGCAGAAATCCACGTCCTCGAAATAGCCACGCCCAAAAGCAGCATCGAAGCCACCCGTTTGCTGCCAGACCTGGCGACGGGTTGCGAGCGCCGCCCCTGTCACCCAACCAACCCCCCTTGCCGCGAGACCTGGGTGAGAAGCCGAGAGGGACGCGCCCAGGTATTGATGCACCGGCTGGCCGACCTCGTCAAAAGCGCCACCGCACGACTGCACTCGCAAACCCCGGTCGGCGAAACGCTCGGGAGGAAACAACAGTAACGCTCCGACCACCGCCACCTGAGGGTCGGCAAAGGCCCGTATGAGCGCCTCGTCCCAGCCTTGCGAGCGTTCGGGATCTGCGTAGACATCTTGGTTAACGAAGAACAACAGGTCGCCCGCGGCATATTGGACCGCCGCATGGGTGTTACCGG
>JAKLEG010000741.1 GCA_022703175.1 Myxococcota bacterium
TCGATCACGAGGCCTTCACCGATCGTCACCCCCAGGCTCTGCACCAGCTCTTTCAATCCGTGGTTCAACTCGTCGGCTTGGCCCATTTGCAGGTCGGCCTTCACCGGATCGAGCAAGAGCGCCACCGAGCGGCCCGTGCCAATGAAGGTTTGGATGCTGGCCTTGAGCGCATCGCTTACTTGGGCCCGCGGGCTCAACACGATAAGCGCGTCGCTGTCTTGAGGTACTTCCGTCGCTGTCGCAAGGCTTACCTCGTTGATCTCATACAACCCGCGCAACATCTGCAGCATATGGCCGTAGGCTTGCTGCGCCTCTTGTCCTTCGGGCCCCATCAGGAGTGCAACCTTGGGTGCCCGGGTGCGAGTCATCTTGCGAATCATGGTGGTCAGATCGTACTCAAGTCCAACGGTGGAGCGCACGACAGGGATCGACTCGGTCTTGTCACCGAACTTCACCGCGAGCCCCATGTAGGCGCGTTTGACTTCGAGCTTGTCGCCCTCGTTCACCTGCACCTGCACCGGCTGAATGCCTTGCTGCATCAGCTCACGTTCTACACTGGTCGGTTCACGCACTGCGCGACCAAAAATGTCAGTTTTGACATCTTTCTTTTTCTCTTTGTCGGCGTCGGTCTCTTCGGCCTCGGGGTTAATAAACTCAAAGCGGAAGTTACCGCTGGAGGCGGCATAGTACTCGTCGAGCAAATCCGCCACATAGCGGGCGTTAGACGAATACGGCGGCGGCAAGTCGCGCGTGAAGTAGGCCTTCACCGTGACCGGATCCTTGAGATCACCCAGCATCGACCGCGTGGCCGACGACAAGGTGTACTCATGGTCAGTGGTCAGATCCAAGCGTCCAAAGAGCTTGAGGCCAATGATGTTGAGCGCCACCAAGCTGCCAATCAGCGCGACGGCGAATACAGTACGATCGGCGCGTTTGTTCGTTGCCATGGGGAACCTCACGCGTGCTGACGCGAAAGCGATCGCTCAGCCAAGAAGAGCGCGCCTGCGGTCAGGGTCAGATAGTAGAGAACATCGCGGGTATCGATGACACCACGCGACAAGTTGTCCAGGTGGAAGCTCACCGATAAGTACTCAACCACCGGCGCCAACCACTCGGGCATGAAGAACTGCAGCCAAAAGACAAAGTAGAGCGCCGCCGACAGCAAGAACGCGATAATGAAGGCGACGATCTGGTTCTTCGTGAACGTCGAGCACATAAGCCCAACCGCCAATAGCGTTGCGGCGAATAGCACCACGCCCAAGTAGCCACTCAACACAGGGCCCCAATCCAGGTCACCTACCGCCGCTACTGTGATCGGGTAAACCAAGGTCAGTACCAATGCGACCAAAATGAGCCCCAACGCTGCCGCGAATTTACCCAAGACCACCTGCAAATCGGTGATCGGCATCGTGGTGAGCAGTTCAATCGTGCCGCTTTTGCGTTCCTCGGCGATGAGCCGCATCGTCACCGCGGGCGCCAAGATCACAAGTAGCATCGTGGGCGAAAACGGCGAGGGTTGAAAGAACATGCGCATGTCGGCGCGCCCGGCCAGAAATAGGGTCGAGAAGAACATCCACCCTGCGACGGCCAGAAACGCGACGATGACAATGTAGGCGATAGGCGAGTCGAAGTAGCTTCGCAGCTCGCGTCGCATGATCGTTGCGATGTGATTCATGGCGCTCCTCCTTTAGGCGTCGCCGCGGGTCAGGCGGCGGAAGGTCTCTTCGAGCGAGACCCGTTCCCGATGCAAGTCGAGCAAGACAAAGTTGTTGCTTACCGCAGCACCAAAGACCGCTTCGCGCGGATCCTCGACGCCCTTAGCGTGCAACGTAAAGCCGAAGGTGTCCTTACCTTCGCCGTCCAGCTTGTCAACGCTGGCCACGCCTGGCAGGTCGGCAAAGACGTTGCGCACGCGACCCTCGTCGGTGGTGCCGTTCTTGGAGCGCACCACCACGCGGATCACAGAGCCCGTTTGGCCCATGGTCAACGCTTCGGTCCTGTCGTCGGCAACCAGTTTGCCTTCATTGATGATGATGATGCGGCCACAGGTGGCTTGCACCTCCGGCAAAATGTGCGTCGACAAGATGATCGTTTTTTCGCGCCCGAGCTCCCTGATGAGCGAGCGGATCTCGACGATTTGGTTCGGGTCCAAGCCGCTGGTCGGCTCGTCCAACACCAGCAAGTCGGGGTCATGTACCATCGCCTGCGCGAGGCCCACGCGCTGCCTAAAGCCCTTGGAGAGTTGGCCGATATCTTTGCCCAACACCGCCATCAAGCCGCAGCGCTCGCAAATCCCCTTTAAGCGCTTGTCGATGTTCAGCGGTTCGACACCACGCAGGCTGGCGGCAAATCGCAGAAAGTCGAGCACCATCATATCGTCATAAAGAGGAGCATTTTCAGGCAAGTAGCCCAGACGACGTTGCGCCCCAATGGGATCGTCCTGGACTTCAATGCCGGCCACGCCGACAGCGCCTTTGGTAGGCTTCAGATAGCCCGTG
>JAKLEG010000742.1 GCA_022703175.1 Myxococcota bacterium
GTGCGGAGGTCGTGGCGTTGGCGCAGAATGAGCTGCGCTGTGGCATCTTCGATCCATGGGCGAACCTGGTCGTAGAAGATCAAGATGACGAAGCTTGCCACCAACGTGTTGAATAGCCACAGCCCTTGCTGCTCGGTGCCGGCCCACAGCACGAGGAGCGCGTAGATGGTGGCGAGGATGATGGTGAGCACCCCCAACACCGCAGTTTTGCCCAAGAACTCGACCAGGTCGATGACCCGTTGCGAGACCAACGATTGGTAGAGGAAATAGATGTAGAAGGTTACCGCGACATGCCCCGTGGCTGCGTAGAACTCGTTGTCGATGGAAAGTTCGCCCAGCGCCAGGACGATCGCGATGAGGCCGCCCAATAACAGGTAGAACAGGCGGTTGCGCTCGGGCATGGCTCGCGCAGCCCGGGCGCGGACATACAGCGCGTGCAGGACGATTGCGAAGGTCCCTAAAACATAGAGGGTGTCGACGGCGCGGGCCGCGAACGATTGGCCGATGGGCAGGACGTCAACCGCCAATAGCACGACGCACACCAAGCTAACGACGCGCCCCAGGTTGCGGGTTTGCGGCGAATGATCACGCAGCACCTCGGCAAAAAACAGCAGAGCGCTGGGTGCAAGCAGCAAGCCTGCGGCCACCTGCAACTGCACCAGTGTGCCCGCCCCAAAACGACTGGCAACGGCAGCGGCATGCCAGAGGAAGAGCGTGAAGGCGAAGGAGGCAAATCGGCTATAGAGAAGGCGCCGTGGCCGTCGCAGCATGATGGTGATGGCCACCGAGAGCGAGACAATGCTCGCCAAGATGGCGCTTGGGATCGCCAATGACATCGCGGCACTCTATCAGCTCAGGTGATGGCTGCCAGCCTCTCGTGCAGCCTACTCAGACACTACGCTGCGGCGGTTTGGTTCCAGTAGGCAGGGATGGGGGTGTTCTCTGCGTCAGGCACGGCCGTGCGATAGCTGTTGGGCAACGGAATGGCGTCGCCCTTCATGATGGCGTCGGTGATCCAGGCACGGCGTACGCGATCGAGCGTGGCGTACAGCTGGCTGGCTGAGGTGGCCATGGCGACGCAGCCAGGCAAATCGGGGTAACAGGCTACGAACCCTTCGGGCATCAGTGTGGCATACACTGGGTAGTGCAAGCTGGCGTAGTAACGGACTTTGCGTGCAGCCAAACGGTCCATTGTTCATCACCCCCGCGCCATACGACCGCGCGAGCCTGAAGGTGTCTCCCAGTTGCATTGTCGGCGGCGCGCGGCGGCTGTTGCGTCACAAGGGCCTATTTTGTGGCAGATCTAACCATTTTCGCTGGCCCATACGCGTTTCAGAATTATCTTGGCGGCGAGGTGATTGCATGCTGCGCGTGGGTGACAAAGCTCCAGATTTTGTCCTGCCTTCGAGTGCTGGTGGAATGGCCAAGCTTGCCGATTTTGTTGGCAAGAAGCTCGTATTGTACTTCTATCCACGGGATCTGACGCCCGGATGTACTCAAGAAGCTTGCGCTTTTCGGGATACGATGGGGGAATTTGCGAAATATGGCGCCACCGTGGTGGGGGTGTCCAAGGACTCGCTTCAGACGCATGCGAAATTCCAGTCGACTCACGCTCTCGGCTTTCCGCTGTTGACCGATGATGGCAACAACGTGGCGATCGCGTATGGCGCTTACGGCGAAAAAGTGATGTACGGCAAACGGGTGCAGGGGACTATCCGCTCCACCTTCCTGATTGACGAGCAAGGAGCGCTTGCTGCGATTTGGTCCCCGGTGAAGGTTGCCGGCCATGTTGACGCCGTTTTGGCTGCTCTCGCTGGCGCGGGTCGGCCCACCCTTACACCCAAAAAGGTCGCCACCAGGACGAAAAAATACAAGTAAATTAATGGGTTATGTGATTATTGCGGGCGAGACGCTGGTCTGGCCTTTCATGTTGTTGTTGCTCTCAAACCCCGAACCCAGGAGCTTGTTTCGCACCCAAGGATTGGATGCGGTCGCCGCGCGTACCATGGCCAAGAGCATGATGAGCAAAATGCCTGCTTGGAAGGGGCACGCTTGACGCGTGGCGCGCGCTGCAGCTGCGCTTGCCTTCATTGGCAAACGCGAGCAGGCTCGACCCACCCTTGGTGGTGAGGAGTCTGATGGTGTCTGCGAATTCTGCGGATGTCGCGGTTCTTGAACCGTTGTTTGCTTGTTTGGGCCGGGCGCGCCCAGCGCGATTGGTGGTGCAACCCCACCGCACAACGCTGGAGCGCGTCGAGGGTTGCGAGTTGGTGGCGGTGCCCTGGGATGCGGACCAGCATGCTCGGGCACTGGCGCTACTCGCCACCCCCTATTGCGCGCCCGATGGCACCGTGGCGACCGCGCTTGGGACCGTCATCGTGTTGGTGCGAGCCCCTGCGCCACAGATCAGGCTCGATGATTTGGTGAAGGAAGGTCGATTGTCAGGGCTCGCGGCGCGCTTCATCTCTGGGGCGTTGGTCTTAGGGCGCAATCTTCTG
>JAKLEG010000743.1 GCA_022703175.1 Myxococcota bacterium
CCGCCATCGCCTTTCTCAGGCACCTCGTCGGTGCCGTCCGCGTCGTCTGCTGTCGCGTCTTGAGGTGTGGGCGTCTCAGGTGGTGGCGTGCCATTGGCGGTGCCGGGCTCTGCAAACAGCGTGACTTCAACAAAACGGCGCGAACCGGGTTCGACGTACACGGTTTCGGTGCGAGATTTGTAGCCCTTCAGGTGAAACTCAACCTTGTGGCTGTCGCCGCCGCGTACGCGTACGTCGTTGAGCGGAGTTACGCCATCGATACGGTTGCCATCCACATAGATCTCGGCGCCCCGGGGTTCAGAGAGCACCACCAGCGCACCACTTTCGGCCCCGGCCTCACCAAGATTTAGTTCTACGAACAGGGGTGGCGGCACCACTTGTGCAGCCAACGGCGGCAGCGACACCTCAGTGATTTCGTAGCCGTCCTTGATGAAACGTGCCTTGAGAGAATTTTGCACCGGCAGACCTTCGCCGATGGTGAACGGTGTGCGGTGCCCCTGATAGTGATTGTTGAGTTCCTCGGCTTCGGGGCCCATGAACACCACCCGCGCGCCGCGAGGCTCCGAGTCGATGGCCAACATTCCAGACCGCGCCAAGGCCGCATCGCCGCGGTTTATCAAGATCACCGTCGCGGCGATGGCCGACACAAGGAGGATGGCCGCTGCGACCCCCAAGGCGGGCAGATGCCGAGTCCAGCTGGGCGTCTTCATGGGGCTCTCAGCAGTGTCCTGCGAGAAGCTTACCTGCACGGCATCGGCTGGGCGGTCGGCATCGGCAGAGGGTGACAGTAGCGGCGACGCCAGGCGTGGGTCCTGGGTAGCGGTGCGAGACACCGAGTCGGCTCCCGAAGCCCAATCGTCTTGGCCCGCCCACGACAACTTGCTGCGGCTCTTGCTCTTGGCGCTATCGGAACGCTCGGTGTTCGGATCCTCTACCGTCGTGGTGTCCTCGACGTTCGACGGCTTGCTGATCTCGGTGTCGTCAGTGGCTGGATCCTGCTCACGCGCCGAACGACTCGCTTCCCGCTGTTTAGGGGAGCTGGCGGCGCTGTTTTGCAGCTTGGTGGTTTTGGCTTGGCGGCTGGGTGTCAGGCTCTCTTCCCAGGGTTGGCCGCCAAAGAGCAGTTCGTCGGCCAGCTTTTCGGCGAACAAATCCTGCATATAGCTGGCCAGTGATGAAGCGCCTGTCGGTTGGCCCTTTTTGACCAGGAAGCGTTCCAACGCCCGTTCCATGTCGCCCGCCGTCGGGTAGCGGTCGTCGGGATCATGCGCCAAAGCGCGCATGACGATCTCGTCCATCTCGGGCTCGTAACCGGGCACCAGCTCACTCGGAGCGGTGACGTTGCATTCGATCACCGCGTGTAACGTCTCGATTTCACTTTCGCGTTTGAACAGGCGCACGCCGGTCGTGACTTCGTACAACGTAATGCCAAGCGCGAACACGTCAGTGCGGCCGTCAATCGGATCGCCTGAGGCCTGCTCGGGGGACATGTAGGAGTACTTGCCTTTGAGGACGCCCGAGCGGGTTTCGGTGAGTTTGCCCTCGGCCTTGGCGACGCCGAAGTCGATGAGCTTGACGTGGCCATCGTAGGTCACAAGGATATTTTGCGGACTCACATCGCGATGCACGATGCCGAGGGGCCTGCCGGAGATACTGGTTTGCCGATGAGCGTAGTCGAGGCCGGCAGCGGCGCCCATAATGATTTGGGCCGCTGGCTCCAGTGGCATCGCACGTCCGCGCGCGACCTCTTGGTTGTAGACGCGACGCAGGTCCTCGCCGCGTACGTACTCCATCGCGATGTAGTAGTTGTCGGCCTCTTTGCCGATATCGTAGATCTGCGCGACGTTCGGGTGGATGAGGTTGGCAACAATGCGTGCCTCATCCATGAACATCTTGATGAATTCTTCTTGTTCGTTCAGGTGTGGCAGGATCCGCTTGATACAAACCAAGCGTTCGAAGCCGCCCAAACCGGAGTGCTTGGCCAAAAACACCTCGGCCATGCCGCCCGTCGCGACCTTGCGCAGAATTTCGTAGTTGCCAAACCGCTTGGTCATATCGAGATCGGGATTGTAGGAGGCATTGGCGCCTCGGAGCAAGCGCTAGGCTGCTGATGGTTGACCGTCGGTGTGCCGATCCAGGGGTTGGGTTAATGCGACGGCGGTGCGTTCACCACGTGCTCAAGCGCCTGGGCGACCTCCGCAAAGGCCGGTTCTCCATCGATCACGTGGCACAGGCCTACGTTTGATTCTTGAAACAGACGATCGTAGGCCACCGCTAATCGGCGTTGGGTATCGTTGGCATCAAACAACTCTTCGGGGCCACCGCGTTTGGCTCGGCGAAGGGCAGCGGTTTCGGCCGAGACGCGCACCAAGATGTTCAAGTCGGCGCGTCGGGCGTGGGCGTTGAGCTCCATCACCCAATCGAGCGGGTTGTCGAGGGATTGGTAGGCCAACGAAGAAATGAGGTAGCGGTCGGTGAGTACCCAGGTGCCGCT
>JAKLEG010000744.1 GCA_022703175.1 Myxococcota bacterium
GGACTTCGGACGGGTGATTGATTTTGCGCGTCCAAGACAGATCGGAGACGTGCACCATGCCGTCGATGCCTTCCTCCAGTTCGACAAACGCGCCGTAGCTGGTGAGGTTGCGGACCTTGCCCTTGACGTGCATGCCGACGGGGTACTTGACGTCCACACTGTCCCAGGGATTGGATTCGAGCTGGCGGATGCCCAGCGAAATCTTCTGCTCGTCGCGGTTGATGCCGAGGACGACCGCCTCGACTTCCTGGCCCGGCTGGAGCACGTCGGACGGCTTGGCAATGCGCTTGGTCCAGGACAATTCGGTGACATGCACGAGCCCTTCGACGCCGGGTTCGAGTTCCACAAATGCGCCGTAGGGCATGAGATTGACCACCTTGCCCTTGACCTTGGCGTTGACGGGATACTTGTTTTCGATCTGATCCCACGGGTTGGCCATCTTCTGCTTGAGGCCGAGACTGACGCGCTCTTTCTCGCGGTTGATGTCGAGCACGACCACGTCCAAGTCCTGGCCGACCTTGAGCATTTCGGACGGATGACCGATGCGGCCCCAACTCATGTCGGTGATGTGCAACAGGCCATCAATGCCGTTGAGGTCGATAAATGCCCCGAAGTCGGTGAGATTCTTGACGGTGCCCTTGCGGATGTCGCCCGGCACCATTTCGGCGAGGAGCTTGGCGCGGCGCTCGGCGCGCTCCTGCTCGATGAGTTCACGGCGCGACAGGACGATGTTCTGACGCTCCTGATTGATCTTGACGACTTTGAACTCGTAGGTGTTGCCCACATATTGGGCGAGGTTCTTGGAGACGGAGACGTCCACCTGTGACGCGGGCAGAAATGCCTCAACCCCCACGTTGACGAGCAAGCCGCCCTTGACGACCGCCTTGACCTTGCCCTGGATGCGGCCACCTTCGTTGCAGATCGAAAGAATCTTGTCCCAGTTTTTCTTGAACTCCGCCTTCTCGTGCGACAGCACGACCATGCCGTCCTTGTCTTCGAGCTTTTCGATCAGGACATCTACCAGGCTGCCGACGGTGATGGTGCTGAGGTCAATGAACTCGTTGCCAGGGATGACCCCCTCGCTTTTGTAGCCGATGTCCACCAAGACTTCCTTGGGGCGGACTTCGATGACTTTACCGGGGACAATTTCGCCAGCCACAAAGCGCACGGGGCTTTGTCTCATGGCATCTTCCATCGTGAACATAACAGTACTAGGATCGGACTGCGGAGCTTGGGATGCGCGAAAGGCGCAATCGAAGGCTCCATTGCCTAACGAACCAGTCGTTGCGGCGGCAACGGAGGTTTACCCCGATGGTTCCGGGGCCGACGCCGAATTGCTTCGGGTCGAAAGTTAGGTTGTTTGTTAACTTTTCGTTTCTCAGCCTTGATGAACATCCGCACCCGCGGCGTTCAGGCGGGGGAGAAGATAGGGCCGAACGGCCCGTGCGCAAGCTGAAAAACCGGTCGGAAAACGGGTTGGCGGAACTTGGATTCCCTCGCCGCCAGGTGTCCCGGCATTCGTCTGCCGTCAAGCCGCGCCGTGGATGCAGACGAGCCGGACAGGGAGATGCCACGAGCAGGGACTCACACCGACCCGCGTTGAGCAGGCACTTGACCGTCCGCACCGAACCCGCTTAGTATTTGCGCCGGCGCCAACGTAGCTCAGTGGTAGAGCAATGCTTTCGTAAAGCATGGGTCGTCGGTTCAACCCCGACCGTTGGCTCCAAGTTTTGTTGCTTGCGCAACAAGGAGATGCGGTCCCGGAGCGGCGCAGTGTCAGTCAAACTGTCAGTAAACCGGCCTCCGTTTTCACTACCGGCCACAACTCGACAGTACTGATCCACCACTGGCCCACAACGGCCTCACGCCCGTTGGCCCGGCTGGCACACGATTCATAAGCACAAAGGCATTGTTTATGAATCAGCGGTACATCCTGTTCCTGCGGTCGGGCGTCTTCTACTCCGAAGACCGCCAGACCGGGAAGCAAGTCAGCCTCCGCACCAGGGACCGCGCGGAAGCGCTCACCCTGCTCCACGCCAAAAACGAAGCCACGCGCCAGCCGGCGCTCAATCTGCAAATGGCCCGCGTGTATCTCGGGGCCTCCGATCCACTGGTGACCACGCGCACGTGGCAGACGGTCATGGACGAAATCATCCGTACCAAGACCGGCGCCAACCGAGCCCGCTGGATAACGTGCGCGAAGTCCAAGCAGTTTGATGCGATTCGCTCACAGCGGCTCATCGAGACGCAGGCCGAGCATCTGCTCCACGTCCTGCAAAACGGCACGGTGTCCACGAACGTTTACTTGCGCCGCATGCACAACTTCGCCCTCGACATGAACTGGCTGCCGGCCTCGGTCATCCCGAAGCGGCAATGGCCGGAAGTGCGCTACAAAGAGAAACGTGGCATCACCCTTGAGGAACACCGGCGCATCCTCGCCGGCGAGCGCAATCCCGAGTGGCTGGCCTATTATCAGGCCCTCTGGGAAATC
>JAKLEG010000745.1 GCA_022703175.1 Myxococcota bacterium
AGCGATAGCTATAGGTCGCAGATCGAGCGATGGTCGTGCCTTCCGCCGTACGGCCACTCCACGTAAGCGCTTGGCTCGACAGATCTTCACCCAGCAAATCCGTCAGCACGCTGCCTTCGGGATTGAAAATACGCACCAACCACGAACGAATCGGTGCGTCATTGCGAACCACGAAACGCACCGGTGGCTCCAACCCCTGGTCAGTCAGCTCCGAGCTCTCGCCCAGCGTGCCACAATGCAAATTGGCAAACGGCATTGGCACGGCCACTCCCGCCATCGCCAATGCGGTGCCTTGGATATCGCCCTGTACCTGCAGCTCGGCAGTATCTGCGGCGGCATGCCCGGCCTCAGTAACTGGATAGCGAAGATTCAACGACACGCGTCGCCCCCGCGCGTCTCGCAGCCCTATCGCAAGTGGGACGTCAGGTTGCATCGGCACGCGTAGCTCCACGCGTTTCGAATCGCGCGACCACGCCGTCGCCACTCGCACAAAGCGCTCGGCCACCACAGGCGGCAGTACGCCTACGACCGGCACGTCGTTTTCAAAACGTAGAACCACGCGGCGATTCAACTCTCGCGCTCTGCGACTCACCGTCGCCATCAACGGCTCCGCATCCCCCTTACCTAGCGCGCGCAGCCGTTCTTTTGGGTAACCCAACGACACCAACAGCGCCACGACGGCGGTGGCTTGACGCTGGCTCAGAAGCAAGTTCGCCGAATGTTGCGGGAAGGCATCAGCGTGCGCCTCAACCGTAACTCGCATTCCCTCCGACCGCTCGCGGAGCGTGACCAACACCTCCTGTAGTTTTTTACTGAGCACAGATGTTGGCTGGGCCGTGCTTCCCTCAAAGAGCCCGCCGTTGAGCACGATCGGCTTGTTATCAGACACCGGAGGCAAACCAACCCCAAGGCCGAACTGACGCCACCGTCCTTCGGCCACGCTCCCCGACGTGGTCTGCGCGGCGATGCGGTATAGATAAACCTGGCCAGGCACAAAGACACTCTCTTGGCCGGCCCCCGCCCACGGAATCCGTGGTGGGGGCACTCCTTCTCCACCTAGGCGCCACACCTCGACGCCAGTGAGATCAAACATCGAGATCTGCCAAGCAGCGAGGTCCACACCCTCTGCATGTTCGATATGCCAAGACAACGAGATGGGGCGTGCCAGGCTCAAGCCGTCACCGCCTTCAAAATCAGGCTTCTCCCCGATCGGCGCCAACACCGCATCTACGAGCGGCAGCGCCATCGCGACACCATCAATAGCGACGCCCGGGATCTCCGGATCGACCATCACCTGCATGGTGACCGCCGGCTCCTCGACTTCGGAGCTCTCGGCTAACGTCACCTCCGCCGGCTTGCTCGCCTCAAGAGCACAATCCACGGCGAAGTTCACCTTCGATAATAACCCGCGGGTGATGTGCAGTTCCCGCCGCATCGTGCCATGGGGTCGAGATCCGGGCGGTACGGTATTGCCATCTAGTTTCACCAGATGACGTCCCGGCGGGATGCCACGGAAATGGTACTTGCCGTCGGCGTCCGTATCCGCGTAGTGGCCGGTGTCTAAGAACACCCGCGCGCCCATCAAACCAGCGTCCCCCGCATCCATCACGTCGTTCCCATCGTCGCAATAGACGCGACCGAGGATGGTACCTTGATCGAAAATCGGGTCGGCAATGATCTGCACCGTGGCCGTGGCTTCGTTGGAGGCTATCCGCCCTGCCCGGTCGACAAGTCGTACACGGTTGGTCTCTTGGGCCTTGGCTCGCACACCCACCACTGCGTAATAGCGCACCGTTACCACTGAGTGTGCCGGCAACGACAACGGCTCGAAGCTCACCGCTCCCGCCGTTCTGTTGCGCACCGCCAGCTGTCCTTGGCGCTGCGCTTGACCACTTTGCACCGTGGTGATGCTCGCCTGGTTGTGAGCCCACTGCATCCCCGGCGACATATCGTCATTGAGCACCAAGCCACCTTGACCAACACTGTCCACTACGAAAGATTGATCCAGCGGGTTGGTGATCCGCACCGTATAGGTCACGATATCGCCAATTTGGGCCGTGCGCCGCGAGGCCTGCTTGCTGACCTTAATATGCTCCTCGATACGGTCGAGCGGAATGTGATTGTTGCTAAAGTCAGGAGACGTCGCGGTCAGGTCAAAACGCAGATAGTAATGCCCGGCGTCAGCGAGGCTCGGGACTTCGTCCACAACCACACGGCCATACGCATCAGCCTGAGCTGAATCTCCCCAGGGGTTTGCGACGCTCAATCCCACGGGCGGGCGATTGATCGAAGGAAATACGAGTTGTGCCGAGGGCGGCTCGACGCGCACCAGTGCTGCGATCGGCAGATAGTTCGCTCGCAGGTCAAACCGGTAGAAACCCTGGCCCGTGGTAACCTGGCCCTGCTGATTACCAAACAGAGCCTCGCGCGGCAGATCCGCCAACGTCGTGGCGTCCACCAAGAACACCCGAGCACCTGGCACAGGCA
>JAKLEG010000746.1 GCA_022703175.1 Myxococcota bacterium
CGTACTCATTCTCCTCAACGATCACTTTGAGGCCCGCCACATCGGGAATTCCCATGCGCGGCAACTCCGTCTCGATGGTGCCGCGACGAATGCTCTTCACCACTCGCCGCTCAGCATGCGCAAACTCGCGCGCCATCTCTTCGGGGGCCGTGGACAACCGGCTCTTGGGAATCCCCAAAGCGCGAGCGCGTTCTTCGGCCAGCATGTCGGCGTTGGCTCGAATGCGCGTCAGCATGAAATCGATGATGCGCCGCGCCCCCTTCTCGGCGATGCGCCGGAAGTACTTGAGTCGCGTGGTCCCCACCAATCGCGGCGTGCCCGCGACATCGATCACGTAGTAGCAACCATCGATCGGTGTCTCGCGAAAGTAATCCTCGGGAAACTTCTGGTAGCGCGCGCACATCTCCTCAATGCGTGCGTTGGTGTACGTAACATGGTCGACAACAAAATCCTTGAGCTGGCCTTTGGTGCGCACGCTGATTCGGCGCGGCGCCACGTGAAACATGGTCGTGAGGATCTCGTTGGCCACATGGTCCAACCACACTCGCACCATAAAGGTATTGAAGTTGACGACCCGCTTCAGGCGGCGCACATCCCCAGGGTGGGGCTTGTCTAGCATCCACCGACGGATGATCTCCGCCAATTCGTCTCGGTGGATGAAGCTCTCTAGGTAGAGCATGTCCGCGTCCGCCCCTTTCCGAGGTTGCGAGGTCAAAGCCTATCGACCTAAAGGGGAGACTACAACGGGATGCAGAGCTGAATGAAGTAGCACTGCAAACAAAGCCCTGGGCAGCCGGGGCAGGTGAACTGTGGCGGGGCCTGGGTGACGTTGCAGTCGCCGTTAGCGGCACAGATTCCGGCCACATAGGCCTCCGCACAAAGGTCAATGTCATACTCGGCGGTACAACTGATGTCGGGAACCGACATGCATCGGGTACCAACACACTGCCCCATCGGGCAACGCTCAGAGCCCGCGGTGCACGACGCACCGTCGTTGCTGTCATGGACACAACCTGCGGCTCCGGCGCAGCTATCACGCGTACACGGGTTGCCGTCGTCACAGCCACCCGCGCACGGATCTCCTTGGCAGCTACCGTTCTGACAGCCAAATTCGCAGGTCATGTCACGTGGGACGTAGTTGCACGCGCCGTTTGCACCGCAAATACCCGCAGGGTCATACACCACCATCACATGGGTATCTCGGCATACCGACGCAGGTGGCGCGTCACAGCGCTTGGGAGTACCGCGGCACGTCCCTTCCTGGCAGGTGTCGTTCAACGTACAGGCGTCTTGATCGTTGCACGCTACAGAGGAAAGCGCGGTGTAAAGACAGGCTCCCTGCACGCAGACACCCGTGGCGCCAAAACAGCTATTCGGTGGCGTTTGGCACGCGATCCCCGCGCAGGCATCCTCGGCACAACGACCGGTGTCGAGATCGCAACCCTCATGACAAGCCATGTCCACCGCGTCGTAGACACAGCGCCCCACATCACAGGAGCCAAACGGCGGGTAGTAGCGGCTGGTGTCAGCGTCCAAACAAGCCGACCTCGGCGGCGAAGCGCAGGTCAGGTCGGCGCACGGATCGGTAAGCCTCCCGAGTCCGCGCAGCGTCAAAGTGAACAAGGGCTGGTTGGCGCTGTCGTTTACGAATGTCAGCGACGTCTCGTAGTCCGACACGCCAAGCGGTTGAAACACCACCCGCACCACCACGTCCTCTTGGGGTTCAATGTCTGAGTTTGGAACCAAGACGGTGAAGATGCCACCTAACGTGTTGCCTTGCGGTTCAGCCAGAGAGAGCGTCTTGTCGCCTTTGTTGACGATATAAAGCGTCTGCTCAACACGCTCGCCTACCTCGACGGCCCCGAAATCGATGACATCGGTGCCGGCAGCAAAATAAGGAGGTCTAAGGTCAAGTTGTTCGCTACCACAGGCCGAGCTGAAGCACGCGCACCATACGATCGAGAGGAGGGCAATACGACGCCGAACCAGAGCACCACAAAGGGTTGTCATCTCTGCACCTCGGGCAAACGAATGGCGGCTCCGAGGATGGTGTAGATCCATACACCCGCCCACGTCCCCCTGGTTGCATAACCATCCACCTACGTCTCCGCACCCAAGGCACCCGATAATTGTGTCTGAATTCCAATAGTTACAACCATCTGATGGCGACCTTAGCGCGTTTAAAGAGCTCCCTTGACACAGCGCACAGCGATGCTAAATTGGACAATCATATCCACTTTGATGCCCGGCCTCGGTATACCCAAGGCGGGGTGACCGAGGTTCGCATGAGCAAACACGCCCTACCGCAACATCCTGACTCAGGGGCCATTTTGCCCGCTCTTGCTCAACCACTTGCCAAGCTGGTGGAGATTGGGCCTGGGGCTGTGGTCAGCCGCACCGTCAGCAAAGGCAGTGCTGGTACCTTGACGGCATTCGCTTTCGACCAGGGCCAAGAGTTGTCAGAACATTCAGC
>JAKLEG010000747.1 GCA_022703175.1 Myxococcota bacterium
CCCTACATCCTCGTATTGTTGGTCTGGTCGGCTCTCATCGCGTCATTCGTTGTGACCGCGCGACGTGCAATGTTAAGCATTCGCGAGGTGTTGGCTACACACAACACGGGAGGCCACGTGGGGCGTTAGCTACGCAGTGGCCTTGGCGTCGTCTATTTTTGATCGAGCGCAACTCCACGCAACGAAAGGCTGGCGCTGAGCCGTGTGGCTCGTCGCCCAGACAATCATGGCGGAATTTTTAGACTTTTTTGCGACCACTGGCTTTCCGTTGGTAACAGGACAGCAAGTGGCCATGTGGGGCGTGGTGTTGGTGCTGTTCTATTTGGCAATCTTCAAGGAGTTCGAGCCGTTACTGCTTGTACCGATCGCGTTCGGCGCGCTGGTTGCCAACCTGCCAACCCTGGGAGTTCTGAATGCCCCCGTGGCGCATGCCGATGGATCGTTTGAACCGGGCGGTCTGTACTACTACATTTCGTTAGGCATCCACTGGGAACTGTTCCCTCCGCTCATCTTTTTGGGCGTCGGCGCGCTCACGGATTTTGGCCCTCTCATCGCCAACCCGCGTACGCTCCTGCTGGGAGGTGCGGCGCAGCTCGGCATTTTTGCCACCTTTATGGGGGCAACAGTCTTGGGGTTTTCGCCGGGTGAGGCTGCTTCGATTGGAATTATTGGCGGCGCCGATGGTCCCACCTCGATTTTCACTGCGAGTAAACTCGCGCCGCATCTTTTGGGACCGATCGCCGTGGCGGCCTACACCTACATGTCGTTGGTCCCGCTCATTCAACCACCGATTATGCGGCTGCTCACAACTCCAAGTGAACGGGTGATTCGTATGCGCTCGCTACGCAAGGTCGGAAAATCGGAAAGGCTCATCTTTGCATTGTTGGTCTGCGTATTGTGTATCTTGCTCGTGCCGGCGGCTTCGGCGCTGATTGCGATGCTGATGCTGGGCAATATCCTGCGTGAGAGCGGCGTCGTCGAGCGGTTGGCAAAAAGCTCGCAGAACGAAATCATCAACGTCATTACTATTTTCTTGGGGACAAGTGTCGGGATGACGATGTCGGCCGACCGTTTTCTCACGCCGCAGACCCTCAAAATCATTCTCCTTGGCGTCGTTGCGTTTGCGCTATCCACCGCGGGTGGGGTTCTGATGGCCAAGCTGATGAATCTGGTTTCCAAGGATCCGATCAACCCGCTCATTGGTGCTGCGGGGGTATCCGCGGTGCCGATGGCGGCACGGGTCGCGCACACCGTCGGGCAACGCTACGACCCGCATAACTATTTGTTGATGCACGCCATGGGCCCCAACGTTGCGGGCGTGATCGGCACCGCAGTGGCCGCCGGGTATTTCTTGACGCAGCTGGGTGCAAACGCAGGTCCCTAGGCCGCTTGACGTCGGCAGACCTGGGCTCCCGCCGCGATCGTCCGTGCGCCAAACCCGGCCGACGTCTTTAGATGAGTGCGTCGAGCGGCCGCTGCCAGTGGGCACCGAATTTCTTTTCAAGTTGGCGCTCCCGAAACGAGCCGATCCGTTCGTGCTCAGGTCTCGTAACGGCCACCAACATGATCGGCCCGTTCGGATCTGGTGAGGGCTCGGCTGGGCAACCGGTCGAGGCTACTCGACATCCCTAACTCTTCAAGGCTTTTTCGGGGTATTCATCGGAATCGAGGGGTTGTCATCGAAGCCATCGCCTATGAAGATCCGGTCGCCCTCCGACCGGTCCGCCCTCTCACCGATCGCTTGTATTGATTCGAAGTGTGACAGGCCTTCCAGGATGGCCAGAACGCATTCAATTCCAGTGACATCCCACGCAGGCTGGTTCGTGACCAGAAGGTCCGTGGAGAGGGCATCCCAACCCGCTTGCTTCATTCCTTGGCTTCGCAGGCTGTTCGTGTAGTCGTCGGTTGTGCAACCAACGAAAGCGACAAAGCGTGGGCTTCTGACGCCAGTCGTCCCCGCAGCCAAAGCAAAGTCAGCGGGTCGCATCACTCTTGGGAGACGAAGGTCTTGAGGCGGGTGCCCACCTGCCACGCGGACGTTTCCCGCCGCGCTACCGCGGTCGTCGAAGTCGGGCCCCGTGCCGGAGCGGGCATGGCCGGCGTAGAGCACGGCGTCCTCGGTGTTCAAGGCGCGCACGAATGTGTCCCGAGCGCCAGCCCCGCTGCCTACCCGCGGATGGACAAGGCGCACGGTCTGGAAAATGGTTCTGCCGTCGGGTGTTTCAATCTGTCGAACGTATGTCGGGACGTTAACGTCATGCTCTCTGTCCCACTGTGCCTGTGCCGAATCGAGCCCGATTTGCTGGCATTGCAGGCTGCTAAGGCTGCCCAGGTTGTGGGTGCCAAAGCGTATCTGAGCCAGGTCGGTTGCCAACTGGAAGGGTGGTGTCGCGGCCAAAAGGAACTGTATGGCGCGGTCAAGGTGAGGTGGGTCGCCGTTTATGTCCGGCTCGTCAAGTGGACGGTTCTCGTC
>JAKLEG010000748.1 GCA_022703175.1 Myxococcota bacterium
GTTGGCAGCGTCATGGGTTCAGGTCACGCAGAGGGGTCAATGCTCCTGGGAAACTCCAGGTGCAGGGGGGTCAATGCTCGTGAGAAACTTTAGGCCAGAGGGGTCAAAGGTCGTGGGAATCGACACTTCATGTTTGCGGGCCCAACTACCGAGCAGAGAGCTACTCCTCATGGTTATCGCCAGTTGCCTTCTGAGTGGCCACACTATAAGAGCGCACGCTAGCTATGTCCTTGAAACCACACGATCCTTTGGTCGCGGAGAGTGGCCGCCTGGCGGCCCCAGTGGCGTTGCGGCATGTCGCTGGACCGGTGCTTCATCACCAGGCCGAGTTTGTTGCGGTGTTGGCTTTTGCCGACGAGCTTGGCAAGTCCCTAGCGTTTGCTGAGCTCAACAAGGCCCTCGGCGGCGAACTTGCAGCCCTGACCAAGGAGGAGAGCTTCACTGCCAAACATCGGCAGCGGTTGCTGGTCCCGACCTTGGGGAGGCTCGCGCCGAAGCGTCTTCTGTTATTGGGCTTGGGCTCGCGCCGGGAGGCTACGCCGGAGACGCTGTTGCATGGCGCGGCGTTGGCCACACGCGCAGCGAACAAGGTGGGCGCAAAGAGTGTATTGCTCGTGGTTCCCACGTTGGCGGCCTCAACCGCCGAGTTGTTGGAGCTGGTTGGTCGTGGGGCCTGTCTCGGGTTGTATCGGATTGCTCGTCCCCAATTCGAGTCGCGAGCCAAGAAGGTCACCCTTCGCGACGTGCAGCTCATGGTGACGGGCGTCGCGCCGCAAGCTAGCTCGGCTCGAATGTTAAGGCGGGCAGAAACGGTGGCCGCAGCGACGTGTTTGGCGCGCGACCTGATCAATGAGTCGGCAGCTAGCCTTTACCCCGAGACGTTTGCACGGCGCGCGACGGTGTTGGCGCAATGTCAGGGGCTCACCACCAAAGTCATGGAGCCAGCCGAACTTGCGCGACGGCGGATGAATTTGCTTTTGGCCGTGGGGCAGGGAAGTCCGCGGGCGCCGCGGCTCGTACATTTGCAATACCGTCCCCCTCATGCTGTGGCTCATATCGCGCTGGTCGGCAAAGGTATCACCTACGACTCCGGCGGGTTATGCCTAAAATCCCCGCAAAATATGGCCGACATGCGCATGGACATGGGGGGGGCGGCGGCGACGTTGGCGGTCACGCTCGCGGCTGCGAAACTCAAAACCCACGTCGCTATTGATTGCGTTTTGGCGTTGGCAGAAAACATGCCTTCTGGCACCGCGTTGAAGTTGGGAGATGTGATCCAAGGCGCCGCTGGTAAGTCTGTCGAGGTCGGCAACACCGACGCCGAAGGCCGGCTCGTCTTGGCAGACGCGCTGCACTACGCTTGTCAGCTGAAACCCACCTGCATCATCGACGTGGCAACGCTCACGGGTGCTATCGGTGTGGCTTTGGGCACCACGGTCGCGGGGCTGTTTGCCAACCATGACGCTTTGGCGGCATGGGTTGTGCAGAGAGCTGGATTGGCTGGTGAAGGCTTATGGCGGCTGCCATTGTTACCGGCGCTGAAGGAACAGCTGAAGAGTGAGTTCGCCGATTTGAAGAACACAGCCGATCGGCACGGCGGTGCTATTTCTGCGGCCCTGTTCTTAAAGGAGTTTGTTGGGACAACCCCGTGGGTGCATTTGGACATTGCCGGACCGGGCATGTGCGGCAAAGAAGAGGGCGCTTGGACCAAAGGGGGCACAGGTTTTGGGGTCGCTACGCTGATGGCGCTATGCGTTGATGCCGCACTTCCTGAGGTCCTTCGTCGGGGATCGGTGTCGTGGTGAAGCCTCAGCTCGCGTGGCAGCACCTGCTAGATGAGGCGGAGGTGGCGCTCGGCGAAGGTCGCCACGCTGACGGATTGCAGCTTTGTGATCGCGCGGCGCAACAGGACCCCGAAGCGCGTTACTTTGCCTGTCTGTTGCGGGGTGACATCCTGCTCGACATGGATGACGCGATCGGCGCGTTATCAAGCTACGATTCGGTTGCCGATCCGGCTATCCCCGATCCCGACGTGGATTGCGCTCGGGGCGTGGCGCTGTTTGAGTTGTCGCGTTTCCCCGAGGCCGAGAATGCGTTGCGTAGTGCGCTGCGCGGCAATCCGGAACTTGCCGAAGCGCACTACACCCTGGGCCTGATCGCCGAATTGATGGGACACGGCGCTGCTGTCGAGGATTTTCGTCAGGCCCGCAGGCTTGACCCCGAGCGTTTCCCCCACGTGCCACAAATGCCGCGCGCCGAGTTCGAAGGACTGGTGGAGGAAGCGGTGCGCACGCTGCCACCCAAGATCCTCAACGCCATTCAAGGGGTGCCCATTCTGGTGGCTGAGGTCCCACATCCAGCGGACTTGGTGGCGTGCGATCCGCCACTATCGCCGCGCATCTTGGGCATTTTCGTCGGTCCGCCGCCCGCGGCCGTATCGGTGCTCGA
>JAKLEG010000749.1 GCA_022703175.1 Myxococcota bacterium
GGCACATTATCGATTGCCAGCGCCTTGTCTGGCATCGTGCCGGCGAAGAGCGGTGAGCTCCTAGCGTTTTCGATCATCGTCAATGACTACACCACCTCGGTGCATGAGGTGTGGCAGGCCCAGGATGCGTTGGGGGATTTGCTCGCGGCGACAAGGTTTGGTGCCGAGCCGGCCACCGCCGAGGTGGGTGTCGTGACGCAAGGCGAGGTGCGTCCGTGAGTCCGGTGGCAATTGATGATCTCGACCGGTTGGACGAAACTTTTAAAGAGCTACGGACGGCCTACGAAAAGTACTTTGCTGGCGTGGAGCGGGCCGAGCCGGCCAAGGCTCGGGATACCTTTAAGAGTACGTTGCGACGGCTCACGGGTGAGCGCTCGGTGAACACCGCGGTGCGTTACCGACTGCAATCGTTGCAAGCGAGCCTCATCACCTACGAAAACTATTGGAATCGCATCACGCGCCAAATCGAGGAGGGCACTTACAAGCGGGACTTGTTCCGCTTGGAGCGTAAGCAGGCGCTCGGCGAGGCGGTGGCTCCCGAGCCCAAAGTCGACAGGCCAGTGGAGACCCACGGCGAGGTTGCCTCATCAGCTCCTGCAGCGGTACCCCCAGCGTCTTTGCCAACACCGCTCCCGCGACCAGCGTCAGCCGTGGCTCCTGCGGCGCCGCCGGCAGCCTATCCTGAGGCACTGCGTAAGCTTTACGATGCTTTTGTCGCCGCGCGTAGTAGCACCGGTGATACCAAGCCACTCAGCATTGATGCGTTGGCGCAAACGGTACGCAAACAGATGGCGGTGATCAAAGACAAGTATCAGTGCGAACGCGTGGAATTTACCGTGGCAGTTAAGGATGGTCGGGCGATTTTGAAGGCAACGCCGCGTTGACCTCCGGTGCATCGATCTTCTTTGCTGCGCCGAGGCCTTGTTGGTGGGGCTTATAAACGCGCGGCAAAGCCACGCTACGAGGCGTGAGCCTAGTTGGCCACTCGTTTGGTGTTCAACTCGGGGAGTTGACAGAACTTGCGAGCGTTCTCCAGCGAGTTCTCCATCGCTTCGGTGACGAAGTGGCGGAAGTCGCGTTCCGGTCCGCGCAACGCTTCGTAGTACCGTTGCCGATCGGATGCATGAATGATCACGGGAAGATAGCCCTCACGGATCAGTAGGAAATTAGCGACCAAGCGGCCAATCATGCCGCTGTAGTCGGAGAACGGGAAGACATGCATGAAGCGGTGGTGCACATTGGCGGCCAGCTCGATGGCGTGCATGTCGTGATCGGGCTTGGCTTTCATAAAGTCCAAGACCTTAAGCAAGCTGGCGTGGATTTTTGCGGGCTGCGCAATTTCGTGGAAGTAGGTGCGGTGGATCGGGATGTCCTTGCGATACACCCCGGCATCCTCAGGTGATTGCACCAACATACCGTGCAGTTCTTTCAGGAACCCGACGGTGATGTTGAAGCGCTTCGAGAGTGCCTTTTCGCGCACCATGTCCACGCATGATTTCAAGTGCTTGATGTTTTGGTAGGACGGCAAGAGGCTGACGTCACTGATGATTTTGTTTTCTACAGCACTCTTGATTTCGGGGAAGGTGAGCACGACACCTTCCAGGCCGTTCTCGTGGAAGATCCAAGAGATGTCGTAGAGGTTTTGGAATGCCGCGACCCCTCCCGCCAGTTGCGCTACCGCTTTTTTCAGCTCGTCGACGCGCTCGTCGAGCTCCAGGTAGCGCTGCCGCATCGCACCTTCTTGATCAAATTGGCCCCAATCCATGGCGTAATCTCAGTCTCGTTGATTCTTTAATGAATCTCGTTGGTTAGATACGACGTAGTGGATTCGATGATGTGTGGCAGCTCCCCAGCACCATGTTGGGCATAGCAATCGGGATCTAACCTGTCAACAACGAAGGCGTGATCGACAAGCCTCTTGAACGGCTGGCACGCGCGTGCGACCATTCCTGCCTCGGAGAGCGTGAATGCGGATTCTGGGTCGTCTGGTCGTTGTGTTTGCCTGTGCGGTTGCGGGTTGTCAGCAAACTCCAGCTCGTACGCCCGATTGTCTTATGCTGGTGGGGACCACCGACGCCCATGGCGCGCTTGAACCTGAGACGGTCGTCGGGGCCGAGGGCGTGAGCGTCACGCGCAATGGTGTGTTGGCGCTGTCGGGCTACGTGAACATCTTGCGACAGAAGCTCGGCGAGCGCGTGCTGCTTTTAGACGCGGGCGATTTGTACCAGGGCACGTTGGTGTCACGGGTGTCGCGCGGCGAGGCGATGATCAAGGCTTACAACCAACTGGGCTACCGGGCCTCGGCGTTGGGCAACCACGAATTCGACTATGGCCCGTTGGATGCCGACGATCCGGATGTCTTTGGGGTGTTGAAGGCGCGCATCAAAGACGCACATTTTCCTTTCCTTGCCGCCAATATCTTTGACGCGAAGACCGGTGAGCGCCC
>JAKLEG010000075.1 GCA_022703175.1 Myxococcota bacterium
GTCGGCAAGCGTGGCTTGCTAAACTGCCAGCTGCTGAGCCTGACGGATTTCGACCAACGCCACAGCACCGCCGGCAATCACCAGCGATAGCACCGCAATCGTGCCGATCACGATTGCACGACGCACGCGTTGTGCTCGCGTGGCTAACAAGAAGACGGCGTGTAGGAACTCCTGCTCTTTGGCAGGTAGCACGTCAGCGTGGCGAGCGCGCCAGAGGCGAGCCTCATCCATGGCTTCGCCGCGCCATAGCAAGCCTTGCGGTCGATTGCGCGCGTGCCATTGCTTGGCGGCTTCACGCAGGTGTTGGCGGAAAACGACATCGTCTCGGCCTTCGTCCAACCAGCGTCGCAGCAGGGGCCAGCTGGTAATGAGCGACTCATGTACCAACTCGACGGTGGTGGTTTGCTCGGTGCCACTGGCTTGCACCACCAACAGGCGCTCTTGCACCAGGCGGTCGATGAGCGAGCGGACCTCCGTGGCATCGGGTGAAAGCTCAGTTAAATCCTGCACATCTACGATCGCGCGGGTGCCTTCGGGGGTGACGAGGCGCTGAAACAACGCCCGGATCAGCCGCTGGGTCGCACTCGGCAACGCGTTAACGACCTGGTCGGCGTGCTGTGCCATCGCGCCCGCGATACCGCCCAAGGCCCGGTAGCTGCTGTCGGTGAGCAACTTGCGGCGCACATCACGGGTTTCCCATAGTTTTGCGCCAGCGAATTGCAGCAGCGACAGCGCTCCAGGGGTATTGGCCAGGGCTGACACCATATCGTCAACCATCTCGGCCGTTTCGAACGCGTAGCCCAGCTGCTCCGTCGGGCCTTTGAACGCCGCCCGCAATCCGTCCGGACCCAGCGGTTGCATCAACACCAGGCCGCGGCCCAGCTCTTCGGCAAATAGCTTGTCTTCGCCAACACGGTCGAGGAAGTCGGAGCGCAACGAAAGCAATACGCGCACCGGCGCCGAGCGGTCGTCGGCAATGCCCAACAGACAGGTCACGAAGGCGTGACGTTCTTCGGCGTCTGGCACCAACGTGTAAAGCTCTTCAAACTGGTCGACGAACACCAAATAGCGTTGGGAGCGCTCGGCCGCGCGGGCGCGCAGCACCGAGCCGACGTAGCCGGGCTCATGACGCAACCGGGCGATCATGGTGGAGTGGTCGGCAAGGGTTTCGGCGAGTGGCTCCACCGGTGTCAGCGATAAAGGTTGAATCAGCGCCGCGAGGCTCTGCAACGGCCTGCGTCCGGGCCGCAAAATGATGGCCTCCCAGTGCTCGCCGGAGGTCTTCAGCGCCGGAATGAGGCCGGCGCGCACAAACGACGACTTACCCACACCTGGCGGACCAATGATGGCTCCCAGGGGTTGTTCACGCAGTCGGGCAACCACCTGTTGGATGTCGCGTTCGCGGCCGAAAAAGCGGTCGGCCTCCTTCTCTTGGAATGCCACGAGGCCGGGGTACGGTGTTTCGTCCTCGCCATAGGTCCGTTGCACTCGTGACGGCAGCAACGCCTCCAGCTCAGCCAGAACTGCTCGCGCGTTCGCGATGCGCTTGTCGCGGCGTTTCTCCAGGCAGGCGGCGACCAGCGCAGCCAAACGTGGCGGCACCGTCGGGGCAGCGTCCAAGAGACTTGGCATCGGTACATCGAGGGCAATGGCGTTTTCGGTGAGCATGACCGAGTCAAGCGGTTGCACCGGATGATGTCCTGCCAGCATCTCGTACAGCATAATACCGAGGGCCCACAGGTCGCCGCGGGGGTCAGAGGCTGGTTCGTCAAACAACTCCGGCGCCAGATAGGGCAGGGTGCCTACGGTGCTGCCTCCCGTGTTGGTGTCACTCAGGTTTGCGGGGGCGGGGCCAGCGGTTGCTGTGGCAGCCTTGACCGGCTTCGAGGCCAGACTTGCGATGCCAAAATCGAGCACCTTGATCGAGCCACGGGTGGTGACAAAGACGTTCTCGGGTTTGAGGTCGCGATGGACGATGTGGCTTTCGTGAGCGCGGTCTAGCGCGCGCACCACCGGGATTGCGATTTCGAGGGTGCGTTGCACGGACATCGGTCCGGTCATTAGCTCGCGAAGGCTTGCGCCTTCTAGGAGCTCTAAGACGATATAGGGAATACCCTTGAACTCATCCACTTCGTGGATCACCACGATGTTGTCATGCTCGCAGGCGGCGGTGGTGCGGGCCTCAGCCACAAAGGCCTCGGCGACCTCTCGCGAGGCAGTGCGCACGAATTTTATCGCCACGCGCCGCCCGAGCTTGGTGTCGCGAGCCAGATAGACGATACCCATGCCGCCCGATGCCAGGGGACGAATGAGTTCATATTGGCGCAACCGGGTGCCCGGCGTCAGGATTTGTTCGATAGCCCCGGGTGCCTGCAGGTCGACAGCTTCGTTTTCGGCAGTCATAGTCACTCCGCGCCGGATGCTACCACGCCTCGGGGTAGATTCCAGCCGTTCGACCTTGTAAGTGTGGTTGACGGTCTCGTCGACAGCGCCATACAGTCCCCCTCATATAGTGTGTCGAACTCACGCCTCTGCAAATGCGCGGACGTGAACAACCGGGAAGGGGATCCAGGCATGCAACGTTGTGATGCGTATAAGATGCAGCATGTTGGACTTGGGAGGCTTGCAGGGTTGGCGTGGGTTGTCTGGTTCGGTGGTTCTGCGGGTTGCCTGCAGCTAGATGCGACGCGGTGTGGCGAGCTTTACTGCCCGGCCGGAACTGTGTGTGCAGATGCAGCCCAACGCTGTGTTACGCCGGCCGCGGTGTCCGCGTGTAGCGGCAAGCCGGACGGTGCTACGTGTGTGCTTCAAGGGGTCGCGGTTGCTCAGTGCCTAACAGCCGTGTGCACCGGTGTCATCTGTGGTGACGGCCTCGTGGTGGGCGATGAGCTCTGCGACGACGGCAACACGATTGCCTGTGACAGTTGCAGCGCCGACTGTCGTTCTACCGAGGGTTGCGGTAACGGTGTCGTGGAATGCAACGAAGAATGTGACCGTGGCACCGACAATTCGATGGCGCCGAACGCCGCCTGCCGGCTCGATTGCCATCGCCAACGCTGCGGGGATGGCATTGTTGACGACCTCTCTGGCGAAGACTGTGACGGTGCGGCACCTGCCACCGAGAGCTGCCAGACGTTGGGGTTCTACGAAGGGACCGTGGGGTGTTCGGAGGCCTGTCGCGTTGATACTACAACCTGTGAGGGTTTTTGCGGTGATGGCGAGGTAAACGGTTTCGAGTTATGTGACGGTGCCCCCCTCTCAGGCAAGACCTGCCTCGACTACGGCTATGACATTGGCAACCTCTATTGCAGCTCGCTGTGCACGCCCAGTTTCTCGTCGTGCGAACGGATGGGTTTCGAGCCGATGACGTTCGACGAGAGCGTCTACCTTTACGCTGTTTGGGGCACCTCCCCAAATGATGTTTTCGCGGTGGGACTCGGGGGTGGCATCATGCACTACGATGGCACTCGTTGGGCAGCGATGGATTCCGGTGTCAGCCAGCCGCTCTGGGGGCTCTGGGGTGCAGCCTCCGACGACGTCTACGCCGTGGGCGATGAGGGTGTGGTTGTCCACTACAATGGGGCGACCTGGTCGCAAGTGGATCTCGGCACTGATATTCAGCTGAACTACGTTTGGGGAACGGGGCCCTCCGATATCTTTGTGTGCGGTCGTGAAGGACTGATGTTTCATTTTGATGGCACGGCCTGGACATCGATGCCAACGGGGCTTGATGTTTCTATCGTGAACGTCTGGGGCAGTGGGGCGAACGACGTGTTCGCCTGCAGCTCCTATGGCAACGTGATTCACTACGATGGCACTGCATGGACCGACATGACGGCCGACTTGCCTCTGAACCCAGCGGACGCAATCTATCTCTACGCTATTTGGGGTATCGGTCCCAATGATGTGTTCGTGACGGGCGATCTGGGGATCATCTTGCATTATGACGGCGCTGTGTGGACCCAGATGGACTCAGGCACAGGCGAGTTTATCAATGCGATCTATGGCACCGGCCCCGATAACATCTATGCGGGAGCCGATGGGGGTGTGATGGCCCACTTCGATGGTCTGCGTTGGTCACCCATCAACTCCGGCACAACCCAGGCAATCTACGGCCTTTGGACAGCTGGTGACGACGTGTTTGCCGTTGGGCCAGCCACCATTCAGCATTTCAGCGGTGGCCCGACCACTGAGGTCATTGATCTCCCTCACACGACTTCGAACGCCGCGGCGATATGGGGGGCGAGTGCGTCCGATTTGTTTGTCGCCCTCAGCGCGGGGTCCGTGTTGCACTTCGATGGTCTTCTCTGGTCCGACACCGGGCTTGTCGCACCAGATGGGCTTTGGTCTCTTTGGGGGGCAGCCAGCAACGACCTTTATGCTTGTGGCCTGACGGGTGGGGTCTTCCATTACGATGGTGCTGCTTGGACAACGATGGTTTCAAACACGACCGGCGATCTCCGCAGCATATGGGGGTCCGGGCCGAGCGACATCTTTGCTGTCGGCGACGTGATTCTGCATTTCAACGGTACTAGCTGGGCCGAGGCCGCCTTTGTTCCTCTCGACTACCTGCGTGGTGTCTGGGGCAGTGGTCCAAGCGATGTCTATGCTGTGGGTGATCCGTCCACGATCCTGCACTACGACGGCAGTCTGCCAATATCCGATCCGGGGGCCTGGGTACCCATGCTTTCTGGAATCGATTCGCGGATCTATGGTGTCTGGGGCGCAGGGGTCAATGACGTCTATGCGCTGGCAGACCTAGATGGCGTTTGGCACTATGATGGCATCGCCTGGTCGAAGCTTTCAGTCAACTCCAAGCAGTCGTTCGATGCTGCCAACGGCACCAGTTCGACCGATTTCTTTGCGGTAGAGTATTTGGGACTCGGGTTGTTTCATTACAACGGCATCGATTGGGCGCCGCTCCGTGTACCCGCAGGAAAAACCTATAGCGTCTGGGCGATTCCGGAAATCGCCTACGTCGGCATGGACAAGGGCAAGATCCTCAAGGTAGATCGTCACTTGGCTTCGCGCGAGACGCGTTGTTCCGACCGTTGGGACAACGATGGCGATGGCCTCTTGAATTGCAGCGATAGCGATTGCGCGCAAGACCCGTATTGCGAGGCGGGCGGGCTTTGCCAGACTCTTAACTCGCTCAGTTGCGGTGCAGCCGTTGCGGGCAGCACCGTGGGCGGTTCGCCTTTCTTTGAGCGTTACGGGTGCGCGGCGAGAATCGAACAAGGCCGCGAAATCGTTTATCGCTATGCGGCGTCAGCGACCGGCAACGTGACCGTCACGTTGACAACGGCCAGTGGCAATCTGGATGTCATCGTGGTTGGGACGAGCATGACCGGCGGCTGTGATCCGCTCGGGAGTTGCCTCGCTGCAAGTGCTGGCGCGGAACCCTCCAAGCAGGTGACGTTCGCCGCCACCTCGGGTGCTGCGTATTACATTATTGTCGACGGTGTTTCCGACGCCATGGGGACCTTCAACCTGACGGTGAGCTGCGAATGAAAACCAAACTCGTCACGCTAGCGGTGTTTTTTTTGATTGCGGGTTCTCTTGCCGCGGCACAGGCTGCCGCCGAGCGGCCCTGGGCCGCAGAGGTTGCCCCCGACCGGCAGACGCAAGCACTGAAAATTTTCGAAGAGGCCAACGCACTCTTTGCCGAGTCCAAGTACGTGCCGGCCCTGGCCCGTTATCGGGAGGCGCTACAGGCTTGGGATCATCCGGCCATTCGGTACAACACCGCGGTGGCGCTTATCCAACTCGACCAGCCTTTGGCTGCCTACGAAAACCTGGAAGCGGCGCTGCGTTATGGAAATGCGCCTTTCGACAGCGAAAACTACAAACAGGCATTACTTTACCAAAAGCTTTTGGCAGGTCAGCTGTCCGAGCTAGAAGTGGTGTGTGAGGAAGTAGGGGCCGAGGTCACCCTCGACGGTGAGGTGCTATTCGTTGGACCCGGAAGTCACAAGCGTCGGCTTGTGCCGGGGACGCACCAGTTGGTGGCGCAGAAGACCGGCCTGATGACTGAAACACGCCCCTTGCAGCTGCCGCCCGGCAAATTGACCAGCGAGCGGATTGAACTCAAACCGTTCGTGGCTGCACCCGTGCGGATGGTTCGACGTTGGGCGGTGTGGAAGCCGTGGGCTGCGGTCGGGGCAGGAGTGGTAACCACGTTGGTTGGCGTGCCGTTCATGTTGTCGGCGCGCAGCAATCTCAACAGCTTTGATTCAGATTTGGCGCGTTTGTGTCCCTCCGGTTGCACCACGAAGGCGTTGCCCCAAACGGTGGTGGATGCCAAGGACCGTGGGCGGCAGCAGAACCGTTTTGCGGTAGGCTTCTTTGCCGTTGGCGGCGCCGTGACCGCGGCTGGCGCTGTATTGTTGTTGATGAACCAACCGCATCCGGAAGACCCGAGCGTACCAGAACTCGACGTGGTACCGATGGTGAGCACGGATACGGTAGGGATGAGCGGCACGTTGAGGTTTTAGGGGGGCGCGCAGGGAACGTCAGAGACGGTCCTCGTCATGAGGGCCGTCTCTGTCCCTGAGAGGGCGACAAGGAGCGTGGGTCATGGAGCGTTTTGACAGTTTACGTTTGAAGTACAAGACGGTAACCCGCGAGGCCTTCGTCGCGAAGAATCCGCCGTTGTGGTTGATCCGCGAGCTCGCCGCCGAGGAGGAAGAGGCTGCCAAGTTCGCTACCGTCGCGATGATTCCGCAGGCCGCTGACCTGGTCCACAAACCGATCGCACCTGTGACAGCCACGGCCATGATCGCGCGTCTGCGCTCGGCGCCCAATCGCTTCTACATTTATCCGATCGCCAAGCGGGCCACTGGCATGTGGCAAGGACGGGTGCTCGTTGGCCGGGCGTTGAACGCCGACATCGTGTTGCGCCATCCCTCCGTCTCCAAGTTGCACGCCTACTTTGAGAAGGATACCAGCGAGCAGGTCACTTTGTGTGATGCGCGCAGCGCCAATGGCACCACCGTCGAGGGCAAGTTGATCCCGAAGGATTTGCCGATGGTGGTAGCGCCTGACATGGTGATCGTCTTCGGGAGCGTACGGTGTGCCATCATTGCTGCGGGGCGTCTCTTCGATTGCATGTAGCCGTACCCAACGCCCGCTAGTGTGGAAAGCACGGCGGTCGAGGTTGTCGCAATAGCTGGGGGCCGTGTTGGGGTTGCTACTCGAATTGCAGATCTGCATGCGCGGCCGTGAGGTGGAGCGGCGCACCTTTACGCAGGACTCCGTGCGAATCGGTCGCGACCCCAAGGCCGATATCTCCATCGATAATCCGAGCGTCTCGTGGGACCACGCCATTCTTGAGAAGCAGCAGGATGGGCGCTACCGGTTGCAGGACTTAGAGAGCGCGAACGGCACCTATGTGAACCGGCAGCGGGTGCGGAAGACCTTCGTGCGCGAAGCCGACGTTATCGGCATTGGCAAGTTCACCTTCACCGTGACCTATCGCGAGGATCGACGTCAGGCGTCGACGCCGTTTAGCTCTAAGAAGACCGACGTGCATGTCGAACCGGTGGGCTTAACCTTCGCCCTCTCACGCGCCGAGATTGATCGGTTGCTGCAAGTGTCGAATTTGCCACCCCTTGTTCCTCCGTCAACACCAGGGGAAGGCACCGAGCCCGAGATCGAGTTGGATGAAAGTGGCTCGCCTGCGATTCGTTTTTTCTTGTCACATCGGGGCCAGCTGGTGCTCAGCTTTATCACGGGGCTGTGCGTGGGGTTCTTGCTCGACCGTTGGGCACGTTAGTGCCGCTAGGATGCTTGTGGCGGTGTGTTGGGCACGACCTTGGCGTTGCGTTTGCTGCGCCAGATCATGCCGATGACGCTGATGAGTAGAGCCCCGACCAGCGCACCGCTTAGTTGGGCGCGGATCAATTGGCCAGCGACGGCTTGGGTCACTGAGGCGCAATCGCACAATGCCTGACCTTGTGCTGGGGTGTTGTACCACGTCAGAAAACGCGGCGCGACGAGGCTCGCCACGATAGCGCCCAACAGGGCGCCTACCGCGATCAAGGTTAGCAGTCGCTTAAACAGTTCACGCATGGTCACTCACTCCTTGCAAAGCAGCGTAAAAATCACGGTTGGCAGTAGCCCAACGGGTTGAAGCCAGTCACCTCGGTGCAGGTGCCCGTGCTACAGGTGATGGAGCCGTCGGTACTGCAGGTGGTTCGGCAGAAATAGTCTGGGGCGGTGCCAATGCACAACAGCCCAGCGGCGCAATCGTTGGAGTAGGTGCAGCTGCCGTTCACCGCTACGCTGCCACCTCCCATGCAAACGTAGGTGTTGAGCAGACTAAAGTAGCAGCCTTCGTGGGCCTCACAATCCGTGGTGAGGGGGCTACAGGGGTGCATGCACGCGCCCGTCACTCCGACAAAGGCCTCGCACAGATCGGGCGCCTCGCAAGTCAGTGTGGCGCTGGTGGTGCACGTATCTCTGCAGGTGCCGAGGGCGCATTGCAGGCCTGGAGCGCAGGCAATGGCGTAGCTGCAGCTTTGGCCGGCGCTCAGTCCTGGGTCGGGTGCCGGAGGCGAGCAGATCAGATCAGTGTTATCGAGGTAGCAGCCCCAACCGGCCGGGCAGGTTGAGCTCGTCACGTCACAGGTCGGCTGACACAGGCCGATGATGCCATGCACCGGGTGGTTCCAGGCGCGGCACACCGAATGGGTGCAGGTGTCGTTGTCCGGGTCGCAGACGGATAAACAGATGCCCCCTAAACACAACAGCTCGGCGCCACAGTCGAGATCGAGCGCGCAGCTTTCTCCCTGGCTGGCGTTGCCCGGGGGCAGGCACGCGGGGCCCAAGGCGCCTGTTTTGCAGCTGTCGGTGCCGCTGCAGGCATCGGCGATGGCCGAACAGTTTTGTGCGCAGACGCCATAAGGGAGGTCGGCGCTGGTTTGGCAGCTACCTTCGGGGCACGCCGTGCCAGCGGGGCTACACGGCCGGTGACAGCGGTATTCACTCCATTGGCCCAAGCAGACCAACCCAACAGCACATTCATCGACCCAGAGGCAGGGTTCACCTTCGGCTGTGTCACCCGGTGTGAAGGCCAGGCAAGCGTTGCCGTTGCCGAGTGCGATGCAGCTTGTGCCGTTGGTGCAGGTCGCATCCACGATATCGCAGGTTTGGGCGCAAGTGCCGTGGGTGTTGTTCAGGCCCACACACAGCGACTCGGCGTCGCAGCCAGCGTTGGAGCTCACGGCGCAATTTGCTCGGCAGCGCTCATCCAACCCACACGACAGTCCGGGGCCACAGTCGTTCACGTAGCTGCAGGCTTCGCCCTCGCCGAGGCCCGCGCCCTCGCTGGCGCATAAGCTGCCCGAGCCAGCCACGAAGCATTGTTCGCCCGGAGGACAGGCGGTGCCCAACGGGTCGCAGCTTTGATAGCAGGCGCCGTAGGCTGAGCCTGCCATGCCGATACACGTATCACCTCCAGAACAGGGCTCTGCGGCGTGTGGGTCGCACAGCGTTTTGCAGCGGCCATACAGGCACTCAAGGCCCACCGCACATTCGACGCTGCGCTCACAAGGCGCCCCTTCAGCGCTGGGCGTGGTGTCGGCGGTCATGCAGTGCGCGATGCCTTCCAACGCGACGCAGCGCTGGGTGGTCGGGCAATCGTTTTGCCAGGGGCTACATGGTAAAAGGCAGGCCCCCAGGGTTCGTCCATCATCAACGCATTGTCCATCGTCGCAACTCACTGTGCTCGCGGGATCGCAGCTATTGCCGCAAGTACCGCGCAGACATTGTAGGCTGGGCGCACAGTCGGTAGCTAACGTACACGGGGCAGCATTGGCGGCATTGGCAGAGGAGGGCGCACACGCCGTGTTGTCGCTGAAGGCATAGCAACCTTGGCCGGCATCACAGTCGTTCGCGTTGGCACAGCCCTTGTGAGGCGCGCAGGTACCAACGTCAGAGCCGAGTACGCTATCGGCACACCATGCACCATCAGCACAGGTGTCGCCCACAACACACAAGGGTCGACACTGGCCCGCCTCACAGCCCAGGAGTGGTGCACAGTCTTGGTTGCGGCTGCAGCTTTGGTTGCAGCGCGCAGTGCCGGCGGTTGTGACACACTGGAACGCTCCCGACACGAGATAGCACGCGCCCGCGGCGCAATCCTGAGCAAAGGGGTCGCAACGATCTTGGGTGAGCGGCACGAACGCTTGGGTGGCGGTATAGCTACACCAGGCTGGCGTCGGCCGTTCAGGGACGAACGGCGTACCGGCGCTGGGGGGATCGGTGCAAGCAGCAATCAGCCAGAGGCTCGCCACGAGGGCACGCCCTACGGTGTTCATGAGGTCTCCCGTGAAACAGCCGCTAGGATAGAGGGCATGTCGGGGAAGGTAAAGCGGCGGCGCCGCTCACCCATAGCCCTCCGGAACTATTGGCTAGAATGGCCACCTTGGTCGTTGGTCGTTCAGACGAGGCTTGACGTCCAGCGTCATGAACGGGTACGCGGAGGCAGGGGTTGTGCTGTGGAGGCTTAATAGCAATGACCAAGATTGGCGATGCACCTTCAGGTGGGCTTTCATCCGGGATGGTGGGTCTTGTCGAGCTGCCTTCGGCGCTCTCGGGGCCCGAGGGTGAGCTGCTCGAAAAGAACCCGGCATTTTTGCTCGCCACAGCAGTCTACGACAAGCTTCTGCAGGCCAAGCTCGTACGGGCACCCGCATTAAGCCCAGAGAAGGCGCGTGCCGCCTACGACAACGGTGAGGTAAAGTCGCCGCTGTTTCTTATCGCTTCTGAAGTCGCCGATGTCGATGGCGATGGTCGTTATGATGTGACTCTCTCGCGACTGTTGACGTTGGACTTCTTGAGGCCTGGTGTCAGCTACGCAGATGTGCGTGCTGCGCTTGCCAGCGAACCCCACGACCAAATCGTTAACGGATCAGCCGCTGGAGTGGCGGACGGTACAGCGCAAGGACCTGCCCTGGTGCAGGGATTGACGCCACCCCAGACGGTGGCTCGACTCCAGCAGTCCGTGATTCGTCCGAATGCTGTTGCGACCGACGTACCGGTGGCCAAGGTCCGTCAGGATGGTTCTATTCTGATTTCCCTCCCGGTCGAACTACGCTTGGCTGATGGCCGAGTGGTGCCGTTTACCGATGCGGTTCCCACAGGGGCGAAGGTGGTGGGTGGCGAGCACCTTGAGGTCTTCGGGGCGCAAATCTCTCTGGGTTTTCTCGATGCGAGGGGTGAGCGTTTCGTCACCGATTTGTCGGGCGCATTGAAACCGGTCAATCCCAATGCCGACCCAGAGGCGGCCCGTGCAGCGTTGGTGCGCCTATTGACCTTGCTGCCCGAAAGCCAATTGCAGTCAACGCCCGAATCGTTGGCTTTTGCGGAACACGTGCGCAAGCAGATCGCGCTGTTGGCCGCAACCACCCCGCCTGCCGACCCGTCATTGCAGGTGGTGTGGCGAGCGGCCCACGTAACGACCCCCGAGCTCGAAGCCAAGCGACGCGCGCTGGCCGACAAGTATGGCGTCCTGCCGCTGCGATGGTTGGGGTTTGTGGATGACGTTCGTGAGGTTGGGGCGGTGCAGGCGTTTCAGAAGGCTGCGCAACCCAAGCTGGGTGTGCCCGTCGATTGGCTCTACGTGATTGCGGTCGGGGAGGGCCTGAATGGCCTGCTCAGCGCCGACGGGACGAGCTTTGTACCGCCCACGTACGACGACCGGGTGTCGGGTTTCTCAGAGCTGGGTGTCGATACCTTTGGGACGCGGGTGGAAGGGCTCAAGAAACGCGGCCTGCTGCGCCAGAATTTTGCCGAGGGCGTTGATTATTTGACGATGCCTGACACCAACGAGAAAGATGAACCAGTCGTTTCGGCTAGCTTCCCAGATTTGGCGCGTGGGCTCGAAGCACTGGCGTCGATGATTGCCGCCGAGCGCCAGCAATTCTTGGTCGATGCCCGTCGCGTGTTAGGAGCTGATCGAGCCGAGCACCTCACGGACGAGCAGCTTTTCTTTTTCACCTACGTTTACTTCAACGCCGGGCCGTTGGGTGGGCGGCGTCTGCTCGAACGTCGTGGTTTGAATGCGGCCGAGGCCTGGCGCGGCAAGTTGCCAGACCACAATCGCAATGCGCAGTACAACGCGATGCAGCGTTTGCAGACACTGCGCCTGCTGCGTGCCTTCGCGATTTTCTAGCACGTTCTCTTCATGCGAGACCTTGACAAACCGCGCCATCGCACAAATCGGCGCGATGAAATTTCTCGGGCTGCGCAGTTGCCAGTTCGGTGACCGATGAGCTATCGCACGCGGCACCATGATCACATCCGCAACCACGAAGAGCACACCGGTGGGCCGTCATGCCCTCGATCGGTTTCGCGAGTGGGTGCTGCGGGGGAGTTTTTCCCGGGCCGCCGCCGTGGACCGCCAAACTGGCGAGTTGTTGGACAGCGAAGCGCGCGCATTGTTTGCGTCGCTGCCTCTCATCACGCCGGCCACCAGTCCCGAGGAGTGGGTCTCTCAAGGTCTGGTTAGGCGTGTGCCGCCGGGTCTGCGCGAGGCGCTCACGACGCCGAGGTACCGACCCGGTCGTGAGTTGTTTGTGCGTACCGAGACGCAGTTCGCAACCCGTGGTGGTCCGGTGGCTGGCTATCAGCCCGGTGGGCGTCGCGCAATCACGCATCGCGCAACCCTTTTGAAGCGGCACGGTGAGATGTTCATGGTGGAGGTGGCTGGCGCGCCAACTCCGCTGTTGTTTCCGGCCAACGAGGTTTATCGTCTGAATGAACCGCGCGGTATTCCCGCAACTGGGGGCACACTTACCGGTGTGCAGGTGGACTACAACGACCCGTTAATGCGCGCCCATTTGGCCGCTGCTGCGATTGAGCTGGGCGATGCCATCGCCGCGCTTGATCTGAGTTCACCGACGCCGCAAACCATCGAAGCGCAACGTCGCTTGGTCTATCGTTTGGCGTCGCGTGTGCGTATGGCTTACCCGGGCCATGGGGATGGCTACGCCGGACATCGGGCTGCAAGCCTGTTGTCATATGGTGTCGGCGTTTGTTTCGTACAGCGTACGGTAGCGGCCGCTTTGCTGCAGCCATTCGCGCGATTGTTGGGGTTTGATTTGCAGCTGGCCGTGGGGCGCACACTCAAGCACGACGTGCCTCACGGATTCTTGATTATTATGCTTCGACCCTCGATGTTGCGATGGGTGTGTGATCCCGCTTGGCAGGAGCCGGCCACCGATTTGCGTGTGGCCTTCTTTGACGCTGGTTGGGGCCACGATCGCCGGCTGGTAGATTTCGAAGGCGACGCTGAGTTGAGTGTTTCGCCGCTCGACGTCGATCTGCCCGAGGTGGAGGTGGCATGATTACCGTCCGTTATGCCGTTTGTTCCGAAGTGGAAAAGAAGCCGCTCACGCGTGCGGTGGTGGAGTCTCGCCCCCAGGCAGAGCGTTTGTTGGAAGAGCTGCGCCGTCGCGATGGGAACGATCCGACCGCACAGTATTGGCTCGCCGAGCTCACCGCGGAAAGCGATGCCTGGCGCAATCTTGGTGCGAACGATAGCGACACGAATTAGGAGCAGCACGTGAGTAAACGGGAGCAACAGCGGGTACACGTCGTCTCCTTGGGATGTCCCAAGAACCGCGTGGATAGCGAAGTGATGTTGGGCCACTTGGTGAAGGATGGCTATCAGCTGGTGGAACGACCCGACGACGCCGATGTCATCGTCGTGAACACCTGTGGCTTCATCGACGCCGCCAAGGAAGAGTCGGTGGATACCATTCTTGATATGGCGCAACACAAAAGCGTTGGGCACTGCAAGAAGCTGGTCGTCGCCGGTTGTTTGAGCCAACGCTATGCTCCAGATTTAGCGAAAGAAATTCCAGAAATCGACCACTTCTTGGGCACTGGCAACTTGGACACCATTACGCAGGTGTTGGGCGCCAAGCCAGGCACCGGGCATCCGCGCTTGCCCGTGTTGCGCGATGTACCAACCTCCTCTCAGGGACCTCGTCGGGAGCGCGGCGACTACCATCCCCGTTTGGTGGGCCGCAACGCGCTGGTTCCCTATCGGCACGATCCGCAAGCTGGAGCTGAGCGTCCGGTGAGCATTCCCGATCCCGACTTTACGCTTTCGGCCGCGTCGCCCCGGGTGCGCACCCTGCCGCGCTACACCACCTACGTGAAGATCTCCGAAGGTTGCTCTAACACCTGCGCCTTCTGCGTTATCCCCAAGATTCGCGGTCCGCAGCGTTCGCGCCCCGTAAGCGATGTCGTGACCGAAGTGGAGCGGTTGGTCGACGAAGGCGTTGTGGAGGTGAATCTTATTGCGCAAGACCTGTGCGCATATGGGCGCGATTTGCCCCACAAAGAGAGCCTGGGGCAATTGCTGCGCGCGTTGGACGGCGTCGCCAATGGTCGGCCATTGTGGCTGCGCTGCCTGTACGCCTACCCGCGAGGTCTCACTCGCGACATCATGGAAGCGATGGCCACCGCCACGCACGTCGTGCCCTACCTTGATATGCCGCTGCAGCACATCAACGATCGCATTTTGAAACGGATGCGGCGCGGCAAAGGCGGGGCGGCGACCCGCACGCTCATTCGTGAGCTGCGCGCCACCATTCCGCATCTCACGTTGCGTACCGCGTTTATCACAGGGCTTCCCGGTGAGACCGAGGCGGAGTTCCAAGAGCTGTGCGATTTCGTTGAGGAGGTGCGTTTCGAGCAGCTGGGCGTGTTCACCTATTCCCCCGAAGAAGACACCCCTGCGGCAACGATGGGGCAGCAGGTGCCTTTCGACGTGGCCAGCGAACGGCGGGAGCGCTTAATGGCGCTGCAGCAAAAGGTGTCGCGCGCGCACCAAAAGGCCTTTGTCGGCCACACCATCGAGGTCCTCGTCGAGGGGGTCAGCGATGAGACCGAGCTGCTGCTTACCGGCCGGCATCGCGGTCAGGCCCCCGAGATCGATGGGGTGACCTATATCAACGAGGGGGTGGCGTCGCCCGGTGATCTTGTGAAGGTCCGCGTGACCCAAGCAGGTCACTACGATCTCATTGGCGGTATTGTTACGCACGACCATCGCCCTCGTGTAGGCCACAAGCCGCGCATGGACTCGCTGGCCTCGCCGCGCTAAGTTCTATCGGTGCAGCTCAACGCCGCTCAACGCGAACTGGCCATCAAGCTGGTCTATTACGGGCCACCGCTATCCGGGAAGACGTCCAACCTTCAGGCCGTGCACAAGCTTCTGGATGCGAAGAACGCAGGTCGACTTACCATCCTAGACACCGCCGACGACCGAACCTTGTTTTTTGATCTGTTGCCGGTCTCCGCGCACATGCCTGGCGGTTACACCGTCAAGCTCAAGCTGTACACCGTGCCGGGGCAGGTGATTCACGCCGCAACGCGCAAACTCGTGTTGGCCGGTGCGGATGGCGTGGTGTTCGTGGCCGACAGTCAACGCACTCAAGCCAAGATCAACAACGAGTATTGGCATGGCATGCGTCAATACCTCGAACAGAACTCCATCGTGCCGGATGAGATCCCCACGGTTATTCAGTTCAATAAACGTGATCTGCCCGATATTCGTAACGACGCCGAGTTGGACGAAGTGCGCAAGCGCGGCAAGGAGCCGGTTTTCACGGCGGTGGCGATCCGCGGTGAGGGGGTGTTGGAAACGCTCTATGGCTTGATGGAACTGGTCTTTGCCGACCTCGATCGGCGCATCGAGCTGCGTCGTCGTTTTGGTTTTACCGCCGAGGATCTGTTCACCGCGATCTTCGGTCACCTGGGTGCGGTGGGCACCAAAAAGGCACCCACTTTCGGGAGCAAGTCGTGAGCGGCTCGGTTTTGGACGAGACTCTCAGCCTGGCAACGCTGCTTGATGTCGAGGGTTTTCGCGAGGTTTGTCGCTCGTTTGGTGCGCTGTACGGCATTGGCATCAAGGTCTTCGACCTCGAAGGCGCCAAGGTCGTGGACGTGCGTGCCTCCACCGGCGACCATTGTGGCTACCTGTTTACCGTGCATCCCACGCAGGTGCAGTGCACTGCGTTGGTCAATCGGCTGCGTACGACGGAACTCACGGCGGCCTCGCCCATCCAGACGTTTACCTGTTTCAGCGGCCTCTCCTATCGGGTTGTGCCGCTGTGTTTTGATGGCGGCCTGCTCGGGCGGCTTATCTTTGGGCCGTTTGCGCCTACCACATTGACGCAACCGCCTGAGATGTTGCGGCACATTGCCCCCGAGCTGAACCTGACGACGTTGGCGCAGTATCTGGCCTCGATTCCGCGGGCCGATGATGCCACGGTGACCAAGGTGCTTGGCCATCTGGTGAGCTTGTTCGACGTGATCATGCACTCAAGCTATCGGGCGCATGTAACCGCCAAGTTGCATATCGCCAGCATCTCGTCGGCATTTGCCGATCTCGAAGTGGCGAACCGCACGTTGAAACAGGCCAATCAAAAGCTGCAAGACCTCGACCGGCTGAAATCCAACTTTATCGCCACGGTTTCGCATGAATTGCGCACGCCGCTGACCAGCGTCATCGGCTACTCCGAGATGCTGCTGGAGGGAATGGCCGGTTCGCTGAATCAGGAGCAAACCGACTATATCCGCACCATCCTTGAAAAGGGCGAAAGCCTCTTGGGGCTCATCGGCCAGGTGCTGGATATGTCGCGCATCGAGTCGGGGAACGTCGCGATGCAGTTTGAGCCCACCGATATTCGTTCGGTGTTGGATCTGTGCGT